>NZ_JAMXFI010000119.1:0-24776 GCF_025460875.1 Microvirga yunnanensis | reverse complement strand
TCAGCCACCCGCACCCGCAGATCGAGAGAATAGCAGTGACCCATGATCCACCTCCCGTTCCACAGAGTGAATCACAGATCTCACCAAGCCAAAACCCCGGGAGTCGGATTTCCTGTCCGGTGCTCTAGCGCGCCGGACCCGCTCAGGGGCCGGCGCAAAAAAACGGCACGAGCCCGGATTAGGAACGTCGCCGGCGGCGTATACTTGGCATGAACGACGTGAAGCGCATGGATGTCATCAGCCTTTTGGGTCCGTTGCGGCGCTACGCCCGTTCCCTGACCCGGGACGAGGCCCAGGCGGAGGATCTGGTTCAGGATGCGCTCGTGCGCGCTTACGAGCACAAGGCCTCATTCAGGCCCGGCGGCAATCTGCGGAGCTGGCTGCTCTCGATTCTCCACAACGCCTTCATCGACAATCGGCGCCGCCGCATCGCGGAGCTGCGCCGCCTGGAGCAGGCTGCCGAGCTGGCGGAGACGGCCGCCGTGCCCGACCAGGAGAGCCGCGTGCGGCTTCAGCAGGTTCAGGCGGCCTTCATGAGCCTGCCGGACGAACAGCGGGCAGCCCTGCATCTGGTTGCGATCGAAGGCCTGTCTTACCAGGAGGCAGCCACGGCGCTCAAGATTCCGATCGGCACGCTCATGTCCCGCCTCGGGCGCGCTCGCGCAACGCTCCGGGATTTTGAAGCAGGCCATGACCGGCCGGGGGAGCCCTCAGCCAAGCGGCCCGGTCTGCGCATCGTTGGAGGATCCGATGTCTGACCCGATCACCGAAACGGATCTTCTCGCCTATGTGGATGAGCAGCTCGACGCTGCCAGGCGGATCGAGGTCGAGGAGCATCTGGCCCGCGATCCCGAAGCGGCTGCGCGCATCATGGCGGACCTGAAGGATCGGGACGCTCTCCGGCTGCTCCACGGGCCCCCCCTGCCCCGCCCGAGAGAGTCCATGCTGGCAGCCGGAGCGCGCCTCGAGCGGGCCCTCGCCTGGCGGGAGGTCGGACTGAAACTTCGCCGCATCGCGGCCGTCGCGGCCCTCATCGGGATCGGCTGGTTCGCTCATGGTCAGGTGGGTCTGGGCATCACCGACAGCGAGGCCTCCCCCAAGCCGCCGGCTTTTGTCGAGGATGCGGTTCATTCCCACGCCACCTCGCTCCTGCGGGCCCGCATGACGTCCCAGCGCCAGACGACGGATTTCAATGCCGCTGAGATCCGTGCGGAGACTGGGATCGAGCTTCCCGCCTTCCCCAGTGACTGGGTGGTGCGGGACGTGCAGGTCTTTCCATCGCGGCACGGCCACAGCGTCGAGATCGCCATCGATGCAGGCTCGCTCGGGCGGCTGTCGCTGTTCGCCGCCCAGGTCCCCGCGTTCGACGTGATCTCTCCGACCTCCGCGCGGATCGAGAACGCGCAGGCCGTCTACTGGCAGCGCGGCCCGCTTGCCTATGCCCTGACGGGCACGGCAAGCGACAAGGCCATCGAACGAGCAGCCCTCCGCCTGTCCCACACGCTTCGTTGATCCCCCACCAAGAGGACTTGAGATGAATACACCTTATGCATGGCAAACCGCCGCAGCGCGCCCCAGCGGCGCCCTCTTCGACGAGGGCCTGCGCCAGCACATGCTGCGGGTCTACAACTACATGGGACTGGGGCTCGTGGTGACGGGCCTCGTGGCATTCGTCGTCGCCTCGACGCCTGCCCTCTACGTGCCGATCTTCCAGACACCGCTCAAGTGGGTGGTGATGCTGGCGCCATTGGCCTTCATCTTCTTCTTCTCGTTCCGCATGGACCGGATGACCGCGGCTTCCGCACGCACGGCCTTCTTCGCCTTCTCGGCCGTGATGGGTCTGTCGCTGGCATCGGTGTTCCTGGTGTTCACCGGCGCGAGCATCGCCCGCACCTTCTTCATCACCGCCACCATGTTCGGCGCCACCAGCCTCTATGGCTACACGACCAAGCGCGACCTCTCCCGGTTCGGCTCGTTCCTGGTCATGGGCCTGATCGGCATCATCATCGCCTCGCTGGTCAACATCTTCCTCGCGTCGAGCGCCCTGCAGTTCGCCATCTCGATCATCGGCGTGCTCGTGTTCACCGGACTGACCGCGTACGACACGCAGACCATCAAGGAGCAGTATGCCGAAGGGTTCGGCCACGAGGCCAACGGCAAGATGGCCGTGTTCGGCGCTCTCTCGCTCTACCTGAACTTCATCAACCTGTTCCAGCTGCTTCTCAGCCTTACGGGGCAGCGGGAAGAATAATCTCTCCACCACACCGTCATTGCATGAGAGGATCCACATTTATGGACCATCAGGACCGTCAGGCCATCGAACAGCTCTTCGGCAAGATCGCGCAGGTCGAGCGCCAGTCCACCCCCCCGGACGCCCAGGCGGCGGAGTTCATCCGGTCGCAGATGGGGCAGCAGCCCAACGCCCCTTACTACATGGCTCAGACCATCGTGGTGCAGGAGCAGGCGCTGAGCGCTGCCCAGGGGCGCATCCAGCAGCTGGAGCATGAACTCGCCAGCCGCCCCGCAGGCGGAGGCGGCTTCTTGGCCGGCCTGTTCGGCGGGCAGTCCCGCCCGCAGCAGCAACCCTCGTACCAGCCCTATCAGCAGCCGATGCAGGGCATGCCGCCTCACACGGCATCCGGCATGATGGGCGGCATGGCACAGCAACGCGGCGGGGGCGGTTTCCTGGCCGGCGCGGCCCAGACTGCGATGGGTGTCGCGGGCGGCGTGCTCATCGGCAACATGATCGCCGATGCCTTCGGGGGTGGAGACGAGGCGAAAGCCGCCGATACCGGGCAGGCCGAGCCGCAGCAGGCGGCCGCCGAAGACTCCGGCGGCGATGATTTCGGCTTCGAAGAGGACATCTGAGTCCGATCGACGATGGGTCGGCCCACCCGACAAGGCTGGCCGCCCGCTACCTCCCGTCACGGGAGCAAGAGCGTGGCCCTGCCGGCGCGTCCCGGGCTCGCAAGCGCTGTCTGACCCCGCCGGGATCTTCACACCTCCCCAAGCATCCATGACGGAACACCGGGCCGGTCAACATCGTTGCCAGCGGCGGGCTGGGGGCGCCCTCGCCCGGCCAGGGTTAAAATAAGGAACATCGCGTGGACTTTTCCTGGCTCTCGGATCCGACGGCCCTTGTCGCCCTGGCGACCTTGGTCGTCATGGAGGTGGTGCTCGGCATCGACAACCTGATCTTCATCTCGATCCTCACCAACAAGCTGCCCGAGCATCAGCGCTCCAAGGCCCGGCGAATCGGGATCGGCCTGGCGCTGATCCTGCGCCTCGGCCTGCTCGGCACCATCGCGATCATCGTCACCCTGACGGAGCCGATCTTCACCGTCTTTGGCCACGCCTTCTCCTGGCGCGACCTGATCCTGATCGGCGGCGGTCTCTTCCTCGTCTGGAAAGCCACGAAGGAAATCCATCACAACGTCGATCCGAGCCCCACGGACGACGTGTTCGATACCGCCAAGGCGACGATGACCTTCGGCTCGGCGATCACCCAGATCCTGCTGCTCGACCTCGTCTTCTCACTGGACAGCATCATCACTGCGGTCGGCATGACCGATATCGTGATGATCATGGTGATCGCGGTCGTCGCCGCCGTGACAGTCATGCTCCTGGCGGCCAACCCGCTGGCCCAGTTCATCCACAATAATCCGACCGTGGTCATGCTGGCGCTCGGCTTCCTGTTGATGATCGGCATGACGCTGATTGCGGAAGGATTCGGCGCCCACGTGCCCAAGGGCTACATCTACGCCGCGATGGCATTCTCGGCCCTGATCGAAGGCTTGAACATGCTCTCGCGACGCGCCGCGCGACGGAAGAGTGCGGCGAGTCCGTCCGTCAACCGATAAAGGGAGCGAGGAAGCCCGTCGGTCGACGCACCTTCCTCTCCCGACCCGAAGATCTGAATGGTAGATTGGGATGATCAGCCTCGCGCGCCTCGCCGTATTCTCCTTTGCTCTCCTTGGCGCCTTTGCGGCCTCCGGCGGCGGAAGCCTTGCCCAAGGCAACAGCGCGTATCGAAGCGCCGACGCGGTGGCCGGCAAGTCCCATCGCCTGGGTGTGTATGGAAATGTTCAGAAGGATTGCACATCCGGACCTCTGCCGACGATCAGGGTGGTGACGCCTCCCAGGCATGGCGAAATGAATGTCCGGAGCGGCACCTTGAAAGCGGGACGCATCGCGCGCTGTCCGAATCTCGCCGCCAAGGCGCAGGGCATCTTCTACACGGCGAACTCCTCGTACAGGGGAAGCGATGAACTGACCTATGAGGTTCGCTCGGCCAGCGGCAAGGTGGAAAGCCATACGGTCAGGATCATGGTGAAAGAAGCGCCGCCCTCGGGAGCTGCGCCAAATCCCGATTCAGATCAGGATCTGTGAGCTCGCACCGCCTTGAACCGGTCATCCCCGGCGGCTGACCGCGAGGGCCAGGGTGCAGTCGCCGGCAGCTCTGGCGATGCTCCGTTGCAGGCTCGGTTCCATCGCGATGCAGGTTCTGTCAGGGTTCCCGTGGATTGCGAATGCGTGACCCAAGCCAGCCTGGCCGGAGTTGATCCAGGTTGACAACAAGGGCGCCCGCTGCGGCCATCAGCGCCAAAGCAGCCCAGGTGAGCGCATAAACGAGATGGTTGTTCGAGAACGCAATGACCGTCAAACCACCGACCGGAAGGCCTGCTTCGCCCGGCGCGCGTTCGGCATCGATGAAGTAGGGCGCGACCTCACCCAACCCGCGCGCCGAGGCGATTGCCACCACGTCGCGGGAGAACCAGCGGTTGGACCCGGGATCGTTCGTGCGCAGGAAAGCGCCTCGCGGCTCGGAGACGCGCAGGAGGCCCACGACCGTAACAGGGTTCTGGCCCGGTCGCCAGGCGGTCGGGTCCCGCCCGGACGCGGGAACGAAGCCGCGATTGACGAGGATCGTCGTCCCGTCGTCCCGCGCCAGGGGCGTCACGACCCAATACCCGCCGCCCAGTTCCGTCACGGCCTGGACAAGCGTCGAGCGATCCTCGATCCAGGTTCCGGTTACCTGCACGCGGCGATACGCGTCCGCCGCCGTCACGCTGGCCCACCGTTCCGGTCCCGGCGCAGGCACCGGGCTCGCATGGACCCGAGCCTCCACGCGCTCGATCAGGTCGAGCTTGTAGGCGCGGCGATGGACCTGCCAAACGGCGAGCGCGACGAGAAGAGCCACGATCAGGATCGCCACCCCGTCGAAAGCGACCAGCGCGGCGATCCGTCTGCCCGTCAGGGTCGTTGCAGCGCCTCGTGCGGCGACATCGGCATCATGTTCTGGTCCATGTGGTACATAACCCATATCGAGCCAACCAGCGTGATGACGACAAGAATGAGGGTGAACAACAGGGCCAGAAAGGTCCAGCCGCCCTCCGACTTCGTGTTCATGTGCAGGAAATAGATCATATGGACGACGATCTGTGCCGCAGCCAGCGCGATGACGACGATGCTCGTCGTGCGTGCGTCGCCCAGCACGTCGCCCATCACGAGCCAGAACGGGATGGCCGTGAGGATGACGGACAGGATGAAACCCGTCATGTAGCTTCTGAACGTACCCTGGGCGCCATGGGCACGATGCTCCCCGTGCACCTGGCTTTTGCCGTGCGACTCTCCGGCAGTCCCGGGTTCGGCGACCTGGCTCATCGCATGACCCCTATCAGATAAACGAAGGTGAAGACGCCGATCCAGACCACGTCGAGGAAGTGCCAGAACATGGAGAGGCACATGAGCCGGCGCTGATTCTCCAGGATCAGCCCACGCCGGCGCACCTGGACCATCAGCGTGATGAGCCACAGGATGCCGAATGTCACATGCAGTCCGTGTGTTCCCACCAGGGCGAAGAACGAGGACAGAAATGCACTGCGCTGGGGCGTCGCGCCCTCGCTGATCAAGTGCGAGAACTCATAAAGCTCGATCCCGACGAAGGCGGCTCCGAACAGACCCGTGACCGCCAACCAGGCGAGGGTCTGCCTGATCCGGTCCCTGTCCATCTCCAGCATGGCGAAGCCATACGTGATCGAGGACAGCAGCAAGAGACTCGTGTTGACGGCGACGAGCCGCAGATCGAACAGGTCGGCCCCCGACGGTCCCGCTGCGTAGTTGCGGCCGAGTACGCCATAGGTCGCGAACAGAACCGCGAAGATGAGGCTGTCCCCCATCAGGTAGATCCAGAAGCCGAACAGCGTGCCTCCATCCCCGTGGGCGTGCTCTTCCTGCTCGTAGAAGACGGGCGCCGTGGCACCCGGTGGGGGCGTCGTCTCATGCATCGGCTCAAGCCCCTCCTGCGGGCTGGGCCATTCTCTGGCCTTCAATTCGGACGACCTCCTCGGCCGGAATAAAGTAGTCCCGGTTGTAATTGAACGTGTGGACGATGGCCGTCGCGATGAGAGCGACGAACGAGAGGGCGGCCAGCCACCAGATATACCAGACCAAGGCAAAGCCCAGGACGGTGCTCAATCCGGCCAGAATGACGCCTGTGCCCGTGTTCTTGGGCATGTGGATCGGCCTGAACCCCTCCAAGGGATGGTCATAGCCGCGCTTCTTCATGTCCCACCACGCATCCAGATCGTGGACCACGGGCGTGAAGGCGAAGTTGTAGGGCGGAGGCGGCGAAGTCGTCGACCATTCGAGCGTTCGCCCGCCCCAGGGGTCACCCGTGAGGTCGCGCAGCTTCTCACGCCGAACATAGCTGATGAAGAGCTGGAACACGAATGCCGCGATCCCCGCCATGATGATGAAAACGCCGATCGCGGCGATTGTCAGGTAGGGCTGGACGGCCGGATCCTCGAAGTGCTGGGTCCGCCGGGTCACGCCCATGAGTCCCAGGATGTAGATCGGCGTGAACGTGGTCCAGAAGCCAACCAGCCAGCACCAGAACGAGACCTTCCCCCAGAATGGGTCGAGCTTGTAGCCGAAAGCCTTCGGGAACCAATACTGGACCCCTGCAAGCAGGCCGAACACCACGCCGCCGATAATGACGTTGTGAAAGTGAGCGACCAGGAACAGGCTGTTGTGCAGGACGAAATCGGCGGGCGGCACGGCCAGCAACACGCCGGTCAGGCCGCCGATCACGAAGGTCGGGATGAAGCCTATGACCCAGATGAACGGCGTCTCGAACCGGATCTTGCCCCGGTACATGGTGAAGAGCCAGTTGAACACCTTCGCTCCGGTCGGGATGGAGATGATCATCGTCGTGATCCCGAAGAAGGCGTTGACGTTGGCGCCGGCTCCCATGGTGAAGAAGTGGTGCAGCCAAACCAGCCAGGATACGAGAGCGATCACCATCGTGGCATAGACCATCGACGTGTAGCCGAACAGCCGCTTGCTGCAAAAGGTCGAGACGACCTCGGAATAGATCCCGAAGGCAGGCAGGATGAGGACGTAGACCTCCGGATGCCCCCAGATCCAGATGAGGTTCATGTACAGCATCGAGTTGCCGCCGAAATCGTTCGTGAAGAAGCGCGTTCCCACGTAACGATCGAGCGCGAGGAGCACCAAGGTTGCGGTCAGAACCGGAAAGATCGTGACGATGATGGCGTTGCTGGCCAGCGTCGTCCAGGTGAAGACCGGCAGCTTCATCATCGTCATACCGGGAGCGCGCATCTTCACGATGGTTGCGATCAGGTTGATACCGGACAGCGTGGTTCCGACACCCGCGATCTGCAGCCCCCATATGTAGTAATCGACCCCGACACCGGGGCTGTAGGCGGCGCCAGACAGCGGCGGGTAGGCGAGCCAGGTGGCTCGCGAGAACTCGCCCACGAACAGGGACATCATCGTGAGAACGGCCCCTCCGGCCGTCATCCAGAAGCTGAAGTTGTTGAGAAACGGGAAGGCCACGTCACGCGCGCCGATCTGCAACGGCATGATGTAGTTCATGACGCCGGTCACGAAGGGCATCGCCATGAAAAAGATCATGATCGAGCCATGGGCCGTGAAGACCTGGTCATAATGGTGCGGCGGAAGATATCCCTCCGCCGCGCCGACCGACAACGCCTTCTGCGTGATCATCATGACGGCGTCGGCGAAGCCGCGCAGCAGCATCACGATCGCCAGGATGACGTACATGATGCCGATCTTCTTGTGGTCGACGCTCGTGAACCATTCCCGCCAGAGATAGCCCCACTGCCCATACCAGGTGATCGCGCCGACGAGCCCCAGGCCGCCCAAGGCCACGACGATGAAGGTCCCGAGCAGGATCGGCTCGTGGTAGGGAATGGCTTCGAGCGACAAGCGCCCGAAGAGGAGTTGGCTGAGATCTGAGTTCGAGAACATGCGGATGCCCGTCCGGATCAGTGCTGGTGGGGGTCGGCAGGTCGAGGGTTCAGTTGGGACGGCGCGGGACCACTGCCGGCACCGGGCGGGGCCGTACCCTGCCCTCGGTCGTTCGGTCCTTCGCCGGGTTGGTCGCGCGGCATCACGCCCTGGGGCTCTTCGAGACTCCTGGGCGCGCGGCCGGAGGCCGGGAAAGTCGCGCCGGACGGTTCGGTGCCGCTTTCCAGGCGGCGGCCGTCGTAGTCCAGCCGCTTGCGGTTCTCCTCGCTTTCCTCGGCGGCGCCGCCCATCCTGTCGATGTGATGCATCTCGTGCACGCACATTTGGCCAGGCGCGACGCACAAGCCCAGGATGGCGTCGAAGAGCCCCTCCTCCACCGAGCCGTATTGGCGGACCGGTTCCTCCTCGCTCGGCTTCTCAAGCTTGAGATAGGCTTCACGGTCCAGGGGCGTCCCGGCCGACTTGGCCTTTGCCACCCACTCGTCGAAGCCCTGCGGCGAGAGACTTCGGAAACCGAAGTTCATGCGTGAAAAGCCCGATCCGCTGTACATCCCCGAGAGGCCGGTGAACTCCCCTTCCTGGTTCATCACGGCTTGGAGCTTCGTCTCCATGGCCGGCATGGCGTAGATCATGCCGGCAAGAGCAGGGACGTAGAACGTGTTCCAGACGGAGGACGACGTGATCCGGAAGGAGATCGGCGCGTTCACAGGGGCGGCCATCTCGTTCACGCTCGCGACACCGTACTCGGGATAGATGAACAGCCATTTCCAGTCGAGCGCCACGACTTCCACGGTCAGGGGCTTCACGTCGACGGGCACCGGCTTGCCGGGCGCGATCCGGCCGAGAGGCCTGTAAGGGTCGAGCGTGTGCGTGCTGATCCATGTCATGGCGCCGAGTGCGATGATGATGAGCAGTGGGATCGTCCAGATAACCACCTCGAGCTGTGTCGAATGGTGGAAGTCCGGGTCATAGGTCGCATCGTTGTTCGAGGCTCGGTAGCGCCATGCGAAAATGAACGTGAGCGCGATCACCGGCACGATGACGAGAAGCATGAGCGCGGTGGATGCAATGATGAGGTTACGCTGCTGAACCGCGATATCGCCGGAGGGGTTCATGACGACCAGATCGCATCCGGCGAGAAGCCCTGCGACGGCGATCAGGGCGAGACCACGGAGAGATCTGCGCCGCCAGGACGTGAGCAGGCGGCGTGCAGAGGGCGGTTGAGTGGGAAACTTGGCCAGGGCAGTCACTCCATGATTCCCCGCAGATCCGTACCTCGAGACGTATTCCGATGGATCCCGATCGGCTTCCGCATGCTTCAGACCTGACGGATTTCCGAGCGGGACAGGCTCAACGCCACGAGGGTCGTGACAGCCCCCGACAGCAGGTACAGGCCGACGCAAGCAAGACCGTATCGGGCCGACAGGAAGAGGACGATCAGCGGCGCAAAGCCCGCGCCAAGCAGCCAGGCGAGGTCATTGGTGAGGGCCGCGCCTGTATAACGGTATCGCTGCGCGAGCTGCGACGTCACTGCACCGGACGATTGTCCGTACGATAGGCCGAGAAGCGCAAAGCCGGCATTGACGTAGATCGTCTGGCCGATCGCATTTTCCTCGATGATCAAGGGAGCGATGGTGCTGCAAATCGCGAAGACGGCAATGAGACTTGCGGAGATCAGGAGGAGCCTTCGGCGTCCGATTTGGTCGGCGATCAGCCCGGAAGCGACGACCGCGACCGCACAGATGAAGGCGCCGGAGCATTGGACCATCAGGAACTCTCCAGCGGAACGCTCGGTGAACAGAGTGATCCAACTGATGGGAAAGACGGTCACGAGATGGAAGAGAGCGAAGCTCGCCAGCGGGATCAGCGCCCCGACCAGGAGAACTCCCGCGTGGTTCCGGATCAGCGGCAGGATGGGCGACGGTTCGAGCCGTCGGCGTTCGAGCAGCCGGGAAAACTCTTCAGTCGCGACGAGCCGCAAGCGTGAGAACAAGGCCACGACGTTGATGGCGAAGGCGCAAAAGAACGGATAACGCCAGCCCCAATCCAGAAAATCGGCCTCTGACAGGTTAAGCATAAAGAACGCGAACAGCACGCTGGCAACCATGAATCCGAGTGGTGCACCCAATTGCGGTATGGCGGCGTAGAAGCCTCGTCGCTCGACGGGCGCGTTGAGAGCCAGAAGGGATGCAAGCCCGTCCCATGCGCCGCCCAGGGCAAGGCCCTGGCCAATTCTCAGAACACCGAGAAGATACAGGGACCATGCGCCAATCTGAGCGTATCCGGGCAGGAAAGAGATCGCCATGGTGGAGAAGCCGAGCAGAAACAGCGCGATGGTCAGCTTGACGCCCCGGCCATGGCGGCGGTCGATCGCCGTGAAGATGATCGAGCCGACCGGCCGGGCGACAAAGGCCAATGAGAACATGGCAAACGAATAAAGCGTTGCCGTCACAGGTTCCGCGAAGGGGAAGAACACCTTTGGGAACACCACCACCGAGGCGATGGCAAAGACGAAAAAGTCGAAATATTCCGCAGCGCGACCGATGATCACCCCGATGGCGATCTCGCTTGGAGCAACCTTGTGATCGGTGGACACCAAGCGCGCGTCGCGCTCAAGGGGCGTGGAGGATGAATGTGACCCTTGAACCTGATCCATCGTCATCTGGGTCATAGCCTCCAGTGAGAATAGTTCAGCCCAGCCGGTAGATCCGGTTCAGACCTGCAGAGGCCTGTCTTCCCGCTACGCGATCCGAGGCTCCGTCGCCGTCATCGAGGTTAGAGTTAACCGCAGGTTTTAGGGCTGATGACTGGTTCAGCAACCAGCATCGCCAAGCATTTTCCTGTGCGACACCGGATTTTGCTGTTCGGACAGCGGGCCGACGCAAGTGCAGCGCGGTCCGGAATATCGTCAAGTTCCGATGTAACGGTATGACCCTGGCCCGAGTCGGGGCCGCTTCGGTGGCAGGACCGTCAAGTCCTCCACGACATAGTATAGACAGCGAGTGGCGGCGAGGCGATCACGCCGCGGGAGCCGGTGAATTGGCCTCCCCTCTCGACCTTGGGCTGAACCGCACCACGAGCGATATTCTGTTCTTTTCCGCTCCCTCGTATCGTCCACGCCGGTCGTCATCTGCCGCGGTTGGGGGATGATGCCGGCGAAACCGCCGTCCCGTGTCGGGCCCCGGTGTCGTCAATGTTACCAATCTGATACCAGGTGGTCTCGGGCTCCCGCGACGGGCGAAACGCAGGGCTCAAAACCTGCCCGCACCCGGCTCCCGCCCAAGCTCCGGATCATTCCCCGGATCCTGTCCGAAAGTGCAGTTTCTTTAGCGCGGCAGCTTTGCAATACTTGTCTGAGGAAATGTCTTGTTCGCAGGCGTTCCGACCAAAATGACTGAAGGAAAACCTTCGGCATATGGGGGAAATCATGAAAAACATGGCCGATGCGCCCGGAGTCGTCGATCCATACGCAACCCTTGAGAAAATCCTCAAAGTGATTGGCCGATCCTGGTTGAGCGAGGAGTGGCGCCTGGAAGACATCCGCCTCCTTGCTCAGGAGGCCATCACGGAGCGGGGTAAGACGAAGGGCGGAAAGGCCGTCAGGGTCGCCGCGCCACCCCTCGAACCGCAGATCCGCTTCGAACCGGGTATCCACCGAACCTCGGTCAAACGGGGCAACCGCCTCCCCTCCTAGCGCATCGGACGTGACCCAGAGGACCGCGTCAGCGACCCGCTTTCGTCCGCACGATGCGCTCGCCGTCTTCAGACCGGGACGGGTGTTTTCTCCAGGGAGCCGTCAGGGCCCGCCTGAGAAGACAGGCTTTGAGCTCGGAAGCGGCATGCCATGAGCAATGCCCTGCGGCATGTTGTCGAACGAGCCGGCAGCCAAACACATCTGCTTTCGATAAGGCCGGAAACTGCCTATAGCTCCCGGAGCGACTCATTCGCGCGAGATCAAACCAGTCAAACGAATCTCGTCGGGGCTCGGATCAGAACATCAGAACAGTTACGAGGTAACAGTCCCGTCCCGGACGGGTTCCTCTGCCGAGCTTAAGTCTTTTGGAAGGGCCTTAGGTTACCCTTCAAACACCGCCCTGCTTTCGGTTCGCCGGCCGATCGCCGTGCGAATGTTCGCCTTCATCATTTCTGCTCTATCCGTTTGAAGAATCATGCCTGCTGTCGAAACGTACAATCCCACGGGAAATGCTTACATCGATGCTGTTCTCGGTACGATGAAATGGGTACCGAGCAATCTGACTTATAGCTTTCCCGCAACGGCCGCCTCTTACGGATCGTCCTACGGGGGCGGCGAAACCGCGAAGGGTTTTGGCGCATTCAACGATGCCCAGCAGGCCATTGCGCGCTCCGCATTGTATCTCTACGCGGCAGTCAGCAATCTGACCTTCCAGGAGCAGAGCGGAGCCGGCACGTCTTCCGCCGATCTGCGGTTCGCGCAATCGGACGTGCCCAGCACGGCCTGGGCCTATTTTCCGACAACCGACGCGACAGGCGGCGATGTCTGGCTCAACAATTCCAGCCGCAGCTACGCAAGCCCGGCGAAGGGCAACTATGCCTACCCCACGATCATGCATGAGATCGGGCACGCCCTTGGGCTTGAGCATTCGCATGAGGGCAACATGCCCCTTGATCGAGACAGCCTGGAATACACCGTGATGAGCTACCGCTCCTACGCGGGCGCTTCGACCGGCACGGGCTACACCAACGAGACCTGGGGCTACCCCCAATCCCTCATGATGTACGACATCGCCGCTATCCAGCACATGTATGGTGCGAACTACGGGTTGAACGGTGGCGACACGAGCTATGCCTGGAGCCCCACGACGGGCGAGATGTTCATCAATGGCGTTGGCCAGGGTGCCCCCGGCGGCAACCGGATTCTGCTGACTATCTGGGACGGCGGCGGCATCGATACGTACAACTTCAGCAATTACACCACCGGGCTTTCCATCGATCTCGAGCCTGGAGCCTGGACGATCACATCCCAGGAGCAGCGCGCAAAACTATATTGGGACGGATCGAAACTCGCTGCCGGCAACATCGCCAACGCGTTCCTTTATCAGGCTAGTGAACGCTCTCTCATCGAAAATGCCTCCGGCGGTTCCGCAAGCGATGTGATCAAGGGCAATACGGCCAGCAACACGTTGCAGGGCAGTGGTGGCGACGACAAGCTCTATGGCCAAAGCAACGATGACATTCTGATCGGCGGGAGTGGCGGCGACTTTCTCAGTGGCGGAAGCGGCTCGGACACGGCGAGCTACATCACCGCGAAGGCAGCTGTGACAGCCGATCTTCAATCTCCCTCAGGCAATCGGGCAGATGCCGCGGGCGACACCTACGAGAGCATCGAGCACCTGACCGGCAGCGCGTTCAACGACATGCTCCACGGCAACGGTGCTTCCAATGCCATTCGCGGAGAAGACGGGAAGGACTCTCTTTTCGGGCGCGGCGGCAATGATACGCTCGAAGGCGGGTCCGGCAGCGACAAGCTGTATGGTCAGAGCGGCAAGGATCTGCTCATCGGAGGAAGCGGCGCAGACGTCTTCGTCTTCCAGGCCATGAGCGATTCTCGCAAATCCACCGTGGATACGATCACCGATTTCCTCCGCGGCTCGGACCATATCGACCTTCGCGGGATCGATGCCAACACCAAGGTCGCAGGCAATCAGGCCTTCAGCTTCATCGGCAAGACTGCGTTTCATGGTAAAGCGGGGGAACTGCGGTTTGCTGATGGCATCGTGTCGGGCGACGTGAACGGCGACAGATCCGCAGACTTCAAAATCAAGGTCGCAGACCTGACCGCGCTGTCGAAGAACGACTTCTATTTGTGATCAGACTTTCGTGATCGATCGTTCGGGCAGACCGGGGTTGCCACCTGGCGAGGGATGGTGCGAGGAGAAAGGCCCCGGAACCGAACCGATTCCATCGCGGGAGCCATGCATGCAACCCTCCATCGCCGCCTGTCTCATCCTGCTCGCCGGAACACTCGCGCCGGCCATTGCGCTGGCAGCCGACAGCGAGCGGCCGCTTCCGGAAACCGATCTGGCCGCCCCCTTCCACACGAAGGAGCGCACCTATTTCCGAGAGCATCGCCTGCGCGCGTACGAACGCTCCCGTGCGGATATGCGCCAAGGCGCCACCTGCACGACGCCGAAAGGCGTGTGCTGGATCGCAGAGCCCTTGTCCAAGAACAGTGACTGCACCTGCGAAAGCCGGCGCTTCGGAACGGTCCACGGCACAATTGGTGGCTGACTCAAGCATCGGACGTGTCATCGATCTCACGCCCGGTGCTTCAAGCTTTTGTTGTGGAGCATCTTTTCGCGCAAAACCGGTTCCCACTTTTGCGCACGATGCTCTAGGCCCGCGCCACTCCCGGATCGAAACGTTCTCCCGTCATGGCCGGCCGGTCATCACCCGCCTCTCGCCGGCCATCCCGATTGCTTCGGGCGCAGCGCTTCAGACGACCGGGATCACCGGGACAAGCCCGGTGATGACGTGGAGGTTGTGTGAGCGGGTGGTGATGCGGCTGGCGACCATGGCAGTGGCGCCACGCCTCCCACGATCCCCCACACGTCATGGCCGGCCTTGTGCCGGCCATCCCGATCCGGTGGGGCGCGGCGCCTCTCGGATCGAGATCACCGGGACAAGCCCGGTGATGACGTGGAGGGGAGAGACGTCTTTCCCGATCGTCCGATGCTCTGGCTTTTGCCTGGAGCATCTTTTCGCGCAAAACCGGTTCCCACTTTTGCGCACGATGCTCTAAAATAATCCGTTAACCATCTGGACAGACACCAAGCTCAGGCATTATCCCCATTGTGAACCTTCCGGCTTTTGAGGAAGCACGATGGAACAGACGGGAAAACGCCACCCCGCCAACGATGCCTTGGCCTATCTCATGAACCTTGTCGCACTCGCGTTCAGCTTCAGCTGCCTTTGGATTGTCGCATCCGCGGCCAAAATGTAATTCAGTATCTCAACTCTGGCGAGAGCGGAATTCCCTGGCCGCATCGGCGAGCTGATAACTCCAATAGGTGAGCTGGGCGGCGGCGCGACCGATGATGCCGCCGTTCCACGTCAGACCGAACGGCGCGAAGAGACGGTAGCGGTCGCTCTCGCCGGTAATGCCTTCCGCGACCACCGTACCGCCGATCGCCGTGGTGTTCATACCGTGGCCCCCGAAAGCCGTGCAGTACCAGACGCCCGGCTTCCATGTCCCGATCTGCGGCATCAGGTGTCGGGCGTACGACATGAGACCCGACCAGGCGATCTCCACGTTCAGCCTGGATAGCTGCGGATAGGTTGTCACCATCTCCCGTTTGAGCAGGGCCGCGATGTCGCGCGGATCGGTCGTTCGGGTGGTGATCCGTCCTCCCCACAGAATGCGGCTTCCCCCATCAACCAAGCGGTAGTAATCCCCTGCCCGCCGATCGTCCAGAACCGCCGCCTGGGTGCGAATGGCTCCCTGGACCAGGTCCGGCGACGGCTCGGTCAGGAGAACATAAGTGGCAATCGGCAGGAATGCGCGTTTCAGCGCGGGCAGCACGCCGTCCGTATAGCCGCCCGTTGCAAAGACCACGTGCTCGGCAGAAATCTCCGCGCCCGTCGTGCGGACGATCTTGCGGCCCTCCTCGAGATCTGCCGCCGTCACGGGCGAGTGCTCGTGAATGGCGACGCCCAGCCGCTTCGCCTCGCGCGCCAAGGCCCACCCGTAATTCAAGGGATGGAAGTGAAAAGCGCCCTCGTCCAGAACGGCCTCGTGGTATCGGGGCGACGCGAGCATCTCTCTCACCTCGGCCCGGGGCAGGTAGCGCAGCGCTTGACCGAACTGGCACTGCTGACTTTCACTGGCGGCCTGCAAGGCTCCCCGCGAGTCATAGCGCAGTGCCTTTGCGATCCCCGGCACCGGATGAGCATCCTTGATGCCGAGTTCGTCGATCCCCCTGCGCACGATCTCGACGCCTTCCATCGAAAGCCGGAACAGCTCTCGCGCGTGGTCGGACCCCACGCGCCGCTCGATGGCGGAGAAGCCCGTCGCATAGCCTGCGGAGACAAAGCCGCCATTGCGGCCGGAGGCGCCCCAGGCAATCCGACGGGCTTCGAGAAGAACGACCTTCCGTCCGCTGCGCGCGAGCTTCAGCGCCGCCGTCAGGCCGGCGAGGCCGCCGCCGATGATACAGACATCCGCCTCCATGCGGCCCGCCGCCATCGGATAATTGTCCGGGACGGCGGCCGTGCGGCTGTAATAGGTGTCGAGATAGGCGGCGTGCATGCGTCGGGCTAAAGCGTGAGGTCGGAAGCCTTGAGATAGATCCCGACCAGCGCCTCGCAGCCCTGACGGTCCTCTTCGTCGAACCGGTTCGGGCTGGGGCTGTCCAGATCGAGGACGCCCAGAACCTTGCCGTCCTTGATGAGAGGCACGACGAGTTCGGAGCGCGAGGCACTGTCGCACGCGATGTGGCCCGGGAAGGCATGCACGTCCGGCACCACGATGGGCTCCCTGCGCTCGGCGGCCGCGCCGCATACGCCACGACCGACCGCGATCCGCACGCAGGCCGTCTTGCCCTGGAACGGCCCGAGAACGAGTTCCGATCCGCGCATGAAATAGAAGCCCGCCCAGTTCAGATCCGGCAGGAACTGGTAGATCAGGGCAGACATGTTGGCGGCATTCGCGATGGCGTCCGGCTCACCCTCCAGAAGTCCGGAGAGCTGCTGGGCGAGAGAAGCGTAAAAGTCCCGCTTGCTGTCGGAGACCGGAATATCTTTGACTTCAAACATGGCAATTTCCTTAGAGTTTTCAAAGGATTTTGTCCAGACGTCCTATTCTGCGGCCATATCGGACCTGGCCCCTTTTGCGAGATCCAGACCCTGGTGGTCGCAGAGTCGGCGGTAGAGTCCACCTTTTGCGTAGAGCGTGAGGTGGTCCCCCTCCTCCACGATCCGCCCCCTGTCGAACACGACAATGCGGTCGAGAGCCCGCACCGTGGAAAGCCGGTGTGCGATCACGACCGAGGTCCGCCCCACCATGAGCCGCTCCATGGCCTGCTGAATCAGCATCTCCGATTCCGAGTCGAGGGCCGAGGTCGCCTCGTCCAGGATCAGAATAGGCGCGTCCGCCAGGAAGGCGCGCGCGATGGCGACCCGCTGCCGCTCGCCGCCCGAGAGCTTCACGCCGCGCTCACCCACGAGCGTCGAGTAGCCTCTGGGCAGCCCCATGATGAACTCATGCGCATTGGCGAGGTGCGCCGCCCGCTCGATGTCGGCCATGGAGGCGCCGGGGCGCCCGTAGGCGATGTTCTCGGCCAGGGTGCGATGGAACAGGATCGGTTCCTGCTGCACGATCGCAATCTGCGAACGCAGGGACGCCTGCTCGGCCTGAGCGATGTTCTGCCCGTCGATCAGGATCTGGCCACCCGTCACGTCGTAGAGACGCTGGATCAGCTTGACGAGCGTGGTCTTGCCGGAGCCCGACGGCCCCACGAGGCCGACGCGCTCGCCCGCCCGGATCGTCAACGACAGATCCCGATAGAGCGGAGTCTCGTGTCCGACATAATGGAACGTGACACGCTCGAAGGCGACCTCGCCGCGGGAGATGTGGATCGGCCTCGCGCCGGCACGGTCAGGAACACCGATGCGCTCCCGGTGGATCTCGACGAGCTCCTCCATGTCATTGACGGAGCGGCGCAGGTTGTTGATGTGCATGCCGACATCGCGCAGGTATCCGTGGATCACGAAATACGTCGTGAGCACGTAAGCGATATCGCCCGGCGTCGCACGATCCTGCCACCACAGCCAGATGGCCGTTCCGATGATGGCGGCGCGGATGCCGAGCAGCGCGATGAACTGCACCGTGCCGCTGTTGGTGCCCCGTTGCCAGACGCGCCGGGTGCGGCTCTGCCACTTCCCCAGCACCCGGGTCAGGCGCCTGTCCTCACGGATCTCGGCGCCGAACGCCTTGACCACCGGGTTGCAGCTCAATGCATCCGCCAGAGTGCCGCCGACACGGGTATCCCACGCATTCGCCAGCCGCGCCGCAGGCGCGACATAGAGGGTCGCCAGGAAGCCCGTCATGACGATGTAGGCCAGCGCGCTCACCCCGATGACGAGCCCCATCACGGGCCAGCGCAGGCCCAGGATGATCATCGAGCCAGCCAGCACCGTGAGAGAAGGCAACAGGGCCAGCAGGAGCGTATCGTGCATCAGGTCGAGCGCCCACATGCCGCGCGTGATCTTGCGCACGGTGGAGCCGGCGAAGGAGTTTGCATGCCAGTCGGTCGAGAACCGCTGCACGCGCGCGAACGCATCCTGCGCGACGCGTCCCATGACCCGCAGCGTGAGCTCCACGATGCCGTAGAAGGCCAGATGGCGCATGACGATCATGAGCAGGCCGAGGCCGGTCATGAAGGCGAAGGCGACCAGCGCCGCATGCAGGGCCGCGTCGCGGTCGCCGCTGTCCGCCGCGATGGCATCGACGAGCCGTCCCGCGAAGACGGGCATGAACACGTCGGCCAAGGTCGAGACCATCATGGTCACCATGATGAGCACCACGTAGCGCGGCTCTTCACGCCAATGGCGGAAGGTGAATGTCAGGACATCGCGGGTAGCGTCCCCGCTTTTCTTCGACTGGATCATGGAAGCGAACAGGCGGCGCTCGGAGCGCGCGCCTCTCCCCGGAAGAGTGAAGAGCGACCATAGAAACGCCGGCCTACAGCGTCCGGTGCCGCTCGAAGATCATCACACGTGATAGCTTGGTAAGGTTTGCCGGGCCTCGGTGCCCCGCCTGGTCCGACCTAGAGTCGGGACGCGGGAGGAACGTTCAGCAAGCACATAGAAGCCATGCAGTCCTCCCTCTCTAGAAATTAAACCTAGGCTTAAAGTAGTCCAGTTCCTTCAACTTGGCAACCGCAGTTTTGTTGCAAGTGCGTCCGGACCTTCATACGACTTCGAGCGGCCGGTATGGTTCGGGCGGCAATTCCAGTCGAACGGGATCCCCCGCCCTCACCTCGCCGCCTTCGACGACGATCGCCATGATTCCGGATTTTCGGACAAGATTTCCATGCGGGTCCTTTCCGAGCACAGCCTTCATGAGGCCTTTCCGGAAGCGATCGATCTGCACACACGGGTTTCGCAGCCCCGTGACCTCGATCACGGCTCCCGCGCCGATGAGCAGGCGCGCGCCCACCGGCAGGCGGAGGAGGTCGATGCCGCGCGTCGTGACATTCTCGCCCATGTCGCCGGCCGAGACGTCGAACCCCGCCTCGCGCAGTTCGTCATGCAGTTCGGCATGAATCAGGTGAACCTGCCGCAGATTCGGCTGGGTGGGGTCCTTGGCCACCCGGGAGCGATGCTTGACCATCGTGCCGAGATGCGCGTCGCCCTCGACCCCGAGGCCTGCGAGAAGACGGATGACATCCCGATTGGGCTTGCTGAAGCTGTGGCTGGGACTTGCGCTGACCGCGGTGACGAATGCCTGCATCGGGTGTCTCGGCCGAACGGGAGGTTCTCTCCCTTGTAGCGTCAGAGGACCGACAGATCCACGGTCTCGAAGCCCTTCTCGGCCAAATGCCGCGCCAGGACGCGGCGGTGGCAATTGGCGGGATCACGCTCGAAGCAGAGAAGGCAGATCGGCCGGGTCAGGGCCAGGGCTTCGAGTTCCCGAAGGGATTCCTGGGCCGGTCCCGTCGCCAGAACCTCGTCGCAATAGATCCGGCGCATCAGTTCGCCGTCACCCGCGCGCGCCGCCTGTCGTCCCGCCTTCG
Organism: Microvirga yunnanensis; assembly: GCF_025460875.1. Classification (NCBI taxonomy): domain Bacteria; kingdom Pseudomonadati; phylum Pseudomonadota; class Alphaproteobacteria; order Hyphomicrobiales; family Methylobacteriaceae; genus Microvirga; species Microvirga yunnanensis. The sequence continues at coordinate 4,707 of NZ_JAMXFI010000119.1, read as the reverse complement.
GCGTCCCGAGCCGGATGAAATGCTGGTAGCCGATATCCTGGCTCGCCAGTGCGTCACGCAGAGCCGATTTCGAGAACCCACGCTTGCGCGAGAGCGCGACGGCCCGCACATCTGCGAGAACCGAAACACCGGCATCCTTCAAAGTCGCGAGGAAGCGGTCCACGTCCGCTCCCTCGTATCCAACCGTAAATACCTGCGGCTTTGTCATGCCGTTAGGTCACATAGACGGCTGCGGATGTCGAGGCGCCTCAGGTTGCGTGTAGGGCCGCAGCGCTTCCGGCGTGCGGAAGTCGGGCGGCACCTCGAAATCCCGCGCCGCGCCATGGCTCTGCTCGATGCCCCGAGGATAGCCGGTGCGGCCGGAGTAATCCTGCATCGGCGGCAGCGGATGGGGACTCTCGCGACTGAGGGTCTGGGCGCAATACACATCGAGGGCCGTCACGCCGGCAACAGCCGCCATGGCGATCCCGACATTGCCCTTCTTGGGGTTGTTGCCCTCGAGCGCGGTGGCCAGGGTCGCCAAGTCGAGCCCGTCACCCGCGACGCGGCCCCAGATCCACGGCGTCGGATCCTTCGATGCCAGAATGCCGATGCCGGTCGCGATCTCGCGGACGCCGTAGCCTGCGATCAGGCCCTCCTGCCCTTTCATGCCCAAAGCCCGCGCCAGGGCACGAGGCGCCGCGATCTCGGCAATTCCAAGAGCAATGGAAAACAGCCCGAGCCCACGGGCGAGAGTGTCGGTCGCCGTATCGGCATGACCACGGCGTCGCGTTCTTTCGGTTTCGTAGCGCATGCTCTCACCTGTCAGGGTTTGATGACGACCTTGATGCAACCGTCCTGCTTGTCGCGGAAGACCTTGTACATGTCGGGTCCTTCGTCGAGGGACACGGTATGCGTGATGACGAAGGACGGATCGATCTGGCCATCCTCGATCCGACGCAGGAGGTCGTCCGTCCAGCGGTTCACATGCGTCTGGCCGGTGCGGATGGTCAGCCCCTTGTTCATGATCGCCCCGAACGGGATCTTGTCGAGCAGGCCGCCATAGACGCCAGGAATCGAGAGGGTTCCGGCCGGTCGGCAGACATAGGCCATCTCGCGCAGCACGTGGGGACGATCCGTCTCCATCATCGTCGCCTGCTTCACGCGGTCATACATCGAATCGATCGTCGCGGTCGCATGCGCCTCCATGCCGACTGCATCGATGCACTTCTCCGGCCCCCGGCCGTTGGTGAGTTCATTGAGCCGCTCGATCACGCTCTCCTCGTCGAAGTTGATCGTGACGGCGCCTCCGGCCTCCGCCATGGCCAGACGTTCGGGGACCCGGTCGATGGCGATGACCTGCTTCGCCCCGAGCAGAATGGCGCTGCGGATCGCCATCTGTCCAACCGGGCCGCACCCCCAGATCGCGACCGTGTCTGTCGGCTGGATGTCGCACTGAACCGCCGCCTGCCAGCCGGTGGGGAAGATGTCGCTGAGAAAGAGGAGCTTCTCGTCGGGAATGCCGTCCGGCACCTTGATATGGGTTGCATCGGCGAAGGGCACGCGCAGGTACTCGGCCTGACCGCCCGCATAACCGCCGGTCAGATGCGTGTACCCGAAAAGGCCTGCCGTCGTATGGCCGAAGGCCTTGGCGGCGATGTGCCCGTTGCGGTTCGTCCGTTCGCAGACCGAGAAATTGCCGCGCTTGCACTGATCGCATTCGCCGCAGATGATGGTGAACGGGATCACCACGCGGTCGCCCACCTTGAGCTTACCTTTCGACTCGGCTCCGACGTCGACGACCTCGCCCATGGTTTCATGGCCCATGATGTCGCCGGACTTCATCCCCGGCATGAAGTGATCGTAGAGATGGAGATCCGAGCCGCAGATGGCGCAGCTCGTCACCTTGATGATCGCGTCGCGCGGATGCTCGATCCGGGGATCGGGAACCGAATCGCAACGGATGTCCGTGGTGCCATGCCAAACCAGCGCCTTCATCGAAATCTCCTCGCATGCCTGTGAATGGCCAAGCTCCGCCGCCTGGCCGCATTCGTCACAGGAAAGACTTCTTGAAGGGCTTTGCGTTCCCGGAAGCGGCCCGAAATCTGCTCACTATTCCGCGGCGGCGCCGTCCAGGACGTGATCGGGCAGGCTCAGGATCAGATCGGCGAGTGCCGGCTCCAGAACCTGATGGGCGGCCTCCTCGACCGGAAACCATTGCGACTTCCGCTGCCCCTTTTCGCGCCAGGACTTGAGCTGCTTGGAGACTTCGAGCGGATAGACGTTGACGCGGCACAGGTCGAAGTGAGCAGCCCGACGCTTCCAGTAATCATAGGAGCCGAGGGGCCTGTTCCTGATCTCGCCCTTGACGCCAGCCTCCTCCTCCGCCTCCTGGGCGGCGGCCTTGTGGGGCTTCTTGCCCTTCATGGGCCAGCCTTTCGGTATCAGCCAGCGCTTGGTCTCGCGGGACGTGACGAGAAGGACCTCGAGCTTGCCGTCCTTGATCCGGAAAGGGAGTGCCGCAACCTGGCTGAGTTCTTCTTTTGGGGTCTGGGGCATTCGACGAGAGTAGGACTCCTCATGGGATAGTTTGTAACGTAGATGATTTGAGCCGGCTAAGAAAGGGTAAAAATCGAAAGCTGCCAAGACCGGCGAAAGCTGCCAAGACCGGCGTCGGCCTTATACGATTCTCCATCCTCTCAAAGCTTTGTGACCGCCTCATAACAATGGAAGCTTCCATTTTGATCCAGAAGGACGCCCGCCGTGATGCCGACCGAGAGCCTGGACATGAGATTCGCCGCAGCCTGCGCCATTGCCCGGGAGGCCGGCGTACTGGCCCGCAAGCGCTTCCTGGAACGACCGCGGTCGCAACGGCCGGACTTCAAGGGACCTCAGGACTTCCTCACGGCCACCGACGCGGAGGTGGAGGAATTGATCCGCGGTCGCCTGAGCCATCTGTTCCCCGGGGATTCCTTCTTCGGTGAGGAAGGAGGCGGCTCCTTCGGGCGCGATGTGTGGGTGGTCGACCCCATCGACGGCACGGCGAATTTCGCCCGAGGGATCCCTCACTTCGCCATCTCGATCGCCTTCGTGCGCGAGAACCGGGTCGAGATCGGCGTGATCTACGACGTGATGCATGCCGAGCTTTATACGGCCCAGCGAGGTCGGGGCGCCATCCTCAATGGAGAGACGATCCGTGTCAGCGGCCTCGACGACATGAAGCAGGCCACCGTGGAGGCAGGGTGGTCGCCGCGCCTGCCGCCCGAGCCCTACATCGCCGTGGTGGACAAGCTCAAGACGGCGGGCGCCAACGTGCGCCGTGCCGGCTCGGGCACGCTGGGCCTTGCTTACGTCGCGGACGGGCGCATCGACGCCTATTGCGAACTCCACATCAATTCCTGGGATGCCCTGGCGGGTCTCTTGATCATCGAGGAAGCCGGCGGCTGGACCAACAACTTCCTGGCCGAGGATGGCCTCAGGAAAGGCAATCCCGTTCTGGCCTGCACGCCCGGACTGGCCGCTGCCCTCACCCAGGCGACAGGGATCGCGAAAGAGCCCTGAGACCGCATCTTATTCTAAAGATTCAGATTTGGAGCGCCGGCCAGGCACTTGACCCGCCGCCACAATGGGGGGAGCTTAGCCGACCAACCAAAAACAAGAACGGCATCACGGGAGGATAGAATGAACGCTAAGAAGAATCTCGTTGCGGCAACCATGCTGGCGGGGACCATGACGGCCCTGTCCTTCGTGTCCGCCGGAACGGCTCAGGCGCAGGGCGCGCTGGTCATGTATTGCGGCGTGCAGGAGGAATGGTGCCGGGCCATGACGACCGCTTTCGAGCGCGAGACGGGCATCAAGGTTTCCATGACCCGCAAGAGTGCGGGCGAGGTCTACGCCCAGGTCAAGGCCGAGGCGGCCAATCCTCGCGCGGATATCTGGTGGGGCGGCACGGGCGATCCGCATATGCAGGCTGCCGAGGAAGGCATCACCGAAGAGTACAAGTCGCCGAAAATGGGCGAGTTGCAGGACTGGGCCGTGCGCCAGTGGGAGCAGTCCAAGGGGCGCACCGTCGGCATCTATTCCGGTGCTCTCGGCTTCGGCTACAACACGGAACTCGCAGCGTCGAACAAGATCGGCGAGCCGAAATGCTGGGCGGATCTGCTGAAGCCCGAGTTGAAGGACGAGGTGCAGGTCGCCGATCCGAACTCCTCCGGCACCGCCTATACGCTGCTCGCCACCATCGTGCAGATCATGGGCGAGGACAAAGGCTTCGAGTACCTGAAAGCCCTGCACAAGAACGTCAATCAATATACCAAGTCGGGCGCCGCCCCGGCCAAGGCCATGGCGCTCGGCGAGACGACGGCGGGCATTGCTTTCATGCACGACATCGTCACGATGGTGGTCGACAAGGCACCCGTGAAGGTGGTCGCCCCCTGCGAAGGCACGGGCTACGAGATCGGCTCCATGTCGATCATCAAGGGGGCCAAGAACCTGGACAACGCCAAGAAATTCTATGATTGGGCGCTCACCGCGGATGCCCAGAAGCTCGGCGCGGAAGCCAAGTCCTACCAGGTGCCGTCGAACAAGAGCACGCCGGTTCCGCCGCAGGCTCCGAAGCTCAGCGACATCAAGCTGATCAACTTCGATTTCGCGAAATACGGCTCGTCAGCCGAGCGCAAGCGCCTCCTGTCCAAGTGGGACAACGAAGTGAAGAACCTCCCGAAATAG
>NZ_JAMXFI010000118.1:0-24901 GCF_025460875.1 Microvirga yunnanensis | reverse complement strand
CGTCTTGTCTCGGCCATCGCCATCGCGACGATCGTCCTTGTTGCCGCCGACCTGCTCTGGGCTCGGTTCAAGTGGCACAGTGATCTGAAGATGACCAAGCAGGAGGTTAAGGAAGAGTACAAGCAGATGGAGGGCGATCCGATGGTCAAGGCACGGATGCGCTCCCTGGCGCAGGACCGAAGCCGCAAGCGGATGCTGGCGGCGGTGCCAAAGGCGACGTTCGTGATCGCCAATCCGACCCACTTCGCGATTGCCATGCGCTACGAACGCAGTGAAGCCAGCGCCCCGATTGTCGTCGCGAAGGGCAAGGATCTCATCGCCTTGAAAATCCGCGAGATTGCCGAGAATAGCGGCATCCCGGTCATTGAAGACAAGCCTCTGGCAAGGTCCATGTACGACCATGTCGAAGTCGACCGAATGATTCCTCCCGACTTCTACAAGGCCGTCGCCCAGATTCTATTCTACATCCTCACGAGGTCTAAATGAGAAGCCTTCGCACCGTCGAAGTTGCGGCTCCGCTGAGAGAGCATTGGGATATGCAAGCCTTCGAGGAGGTTTTGGCGTGCAATATTAAGGACGTCATCGCTGATTTCTGCCTGACGGACGCTGAGATCATCCGCTTTTATGCAGACAATCAGCTGCACGGCAACATGGACGAGATGGTAACATCCTCCGCGGAACTCTACTTCAAGGGTGAGACACTGTCATATGGTTACGTCGCCCATGTCAGTGCCGAACGGGAAGATGCAAGGCATGTCGTTCTCGACATGGAGTTCGTGCACGACTCGGTCACCGTCTTCTTCAAGATCATTTTCGGCAACTACGACATCGGAGTCCAAATCAGCGAAGTGCTTCTGGACACGGCGATCTGCCAATCCGACTTCAACCCATCATCTTTCGAGAGGATTCTCTCGTCCGCCCGCCTGAGGCCCCTGCCGGCCCGGTTCAAGTCCTCCTATTGCCCTGCCGGCGCGTTGCGCCATTGACCATGGCTGATCCCAGTGCGATGCAGCGCAAAGTCTTGACGACGACAATTCTGCTGACGGTGGCAGGCACGATCTCGGCCTGCAACGGAACGGGGGCGTCGTATGATCACGGGCCGTGGGGCACGGCGCGCGGCCGCACGACCTACCCGGAATATTCTGCGCCCTGGAGCCGACAGGCCGTCGGGCCAGCCTATTATGCGGTCGCCGAGCCTGCCACGGTCGCGACCAGGATTCCGGAGCTCGATGTCGTGCGTCCGGCACGGTCTCAAGACGTTCAACTCGAAATCGATATGGACCCTCCTGCCTCGGCGCCGGTCGTTGGCACCCTGGAGCCCTCCGGCAGCCCGGTTCCGGTGGAGCCGGCTCCATCGAGCAGCGCTCCTGTCTCGACCGGCCAAAGTTCTGCCGGTTCCACGTCCAGTCCACCAGGGGTTTTCGCCGCTCCGCAGCGCGCCTCTTCCTACGCGGGCGCCTGGAAGGCCAGTGTCGACGCATCCACCTGCAAGGTGCAGCTGTCGAGCGTCCCATCCCTGGATCTTTACAGGGCATCGACGCAAGGATGCGCCCACGAGGGCATGCGAAGTGTCAATGGCTGGAGTTTCCGTGACAACCAGGTGATCCTCTTCTCACGCGGCCAGCCGGTTGCCCGGTTGGCGGGAGCCGAGGCCGCACTTGCCGGACACTTGAATGGTACCGGCTCCGAAATCCGCATGACGCGTTAGCGCCAGTGCGAGGGCAGGGGCCCGCATCGGCACAATTGTCGGTCTGGTGTCCGAGGTTGTATGACAGGACGCCTTGATAAGGGAGGCTCGGCGCATCAGCCGTCTGAGGCGGTCTGTCCGGCGCTCAGGCCCGGGGCATCCGCACAGAAGGTCCGGGCTCCGGGCGTCCATTGACCGAATCCGGTCGCCACCATATTGGCGATCACCCGGCACACGTAGCGCTTTTGGGCCGGGTCATTGTTTGGCCCGGCATGATAGCGGGCGACGGCCATCGTCCATGTCTCGTGCCGTGCCTTGAGTTCGCGCAGAAAGCGTGCGGCGTACTCGACGTTGGTGCGTGGGTTCAACATGCTCTCAAGCGACGGGAAATTCTCGCGGTGGTAGAGATGGTTGATCTGCATGCAGCCAAGATCGATGAGCCTCGCTCCACCTCGGCTGGCTTCCTCGAAGCGTTGCGTCGCCTCGGCCGCGGTGTTCGAGAAGACAGCCTTTCCTTCAACGTTCATGGCATAGGGCTGCAGGCTGCCGCGCCGCCCCGTTTCGGTGAGGCCGACGGAGTAGAGCATGCCCAACGGGACCCCGTACTTGGACGCGGCTCGCATCATCTCCCGCTCACACAGGCCGGACGGTGACTGCGCGAGGGCGGGCAGCACAGCACCCGGACTAAAGGTAGATCCCGCCAGTACGGCTGCTGCCAGGGCTCGACGCATCTTTCCCGTCCTTAGGGAGGTCCAGCCTGCCACCGGCATGGCGGTTATCCTGGTGACGGGGTGAATTGCCCTGCCCTGCTCCCGCACCTTGGTCAAAAGACTGTCCTTGTGTCTGATTGCCTTGAGGAGGACGTTGGAACGAGGCGCGGTCATGGGAGGAAGCTTCGGTGGATTGAATGGTGATCACGTCGGGACGGTAGCCGGACGCTCTCAGGAGGTTCGACAGCTTCTCCGCGTCATGGCGCAGAAGGTCTACGGTTTCGTCGTTCTGGGCCTGGATTTCCATCTCGATGCTGTCGCCGGCAAGCCGCATCCTGATCGTCACCAGGCCGAGCTCCGCCGGCTTCAGCTGAAGATCCAGGACCCGCAGGACGCCAGCAGACGCTCTCGCGGTGGCGACCCGGTTCAATCCGTTCTGTTGGAAAGTTGGTGCTTGGGGTTCCGACACGCTCTTGGCGTCATCGACGATGGACTTGGCGAGATGCTGAAGCGTCGAGGGCGGGAGAGACGGAGCCTCGGCTTTCGCCGCTCCGATGGACGACTGCTTCTGCAGCTCGGCATGATCGGGAGCACGATCGAAGGATACGCGTCTGACGACGTCGTCCTCTTGCCCTTTGGCGGCATTCACTGCGCCGGTCAGACCGCTCGAACCTTGGGCGGCTCCTGCAGTGGCGTCCGGGTGCGGGCTCTTCACAGCTGACCCCTTGGACTTCCCGATCAGCGGAGCGCCCGTGGTGAGATCGAGCTCTTCGCGAGGCGCTGCGGCTTCTGCCTCGAGCGAAGCATCGTTCAGTCCTTCAACGATAGGTCTGAAATGTGTTTCCTGGTTCTGAACGGAGATCGAGAGCTTTGGCGCGGATCCCGTTGTCGTCGAGCTCAGCTCGTCCGTCTCTTGTGGCGACATTGCAAGATAGGGGGATGCAGACGATGCACCTGGCTGCCCCGCGTCGGGATGTCCTTCCGCGGCTGTTCTCGCCAGTATCCGGGGAAGGATGCTCTCGAGAAGCGACATCGCGGGAATTCCAGACGGAAGAACCGGACTGCCCGTAGAGTTACCGCTGGTCGTTACCTCAGGAAGGAGCGCCTGTAGCGGGTCGGTTCCCGCATTCACTTCGGAATCAGCCTTGTCCGGCTCGCTGTTTGAGAGCCCAGTCTCTTCGGAGATCACCAGTCCCTCTCGCTGCGGACGACCAGAGAACCCGTCCAGCAGTGAGGCGAAGTCGGATGACTGAGCGGTTCCAGCACCGTCCTGTGCATCCATGACGGTGGCTGGATTGCGCGACTGGGCGTCCACAAGCCTAGGTGTTGCCTGCGATAATAGATCTAATCGGCTCATGGGCTCTTACACGCTTAATTCTTGATCAGTCTATCGACGCGACTTAAGGCGTCACGTGCCTTAGATAGCGCCTGAAGCTTTTCCAGCCCTTGCGCGGAATCAGGACTGGCCTGCGATCCTTCGACAGTGAGCGTGGCCTGTATCGGCTTCGTTGCTCCTCCCTGCGCGGATCGAACTTCGGGTACTTTGCGTATCTCGGCAGCCATCGCGAGGGCGGATTTCAGCAGGTCGACGTCGCTCTCCGCAAGAAGGGACTGATCAATGCCATGAAGATCATTGACGGCACCATCGATAGCTTGAGGTGACGTGATCAACGATGCTGCCCGGTAGAGATTTGCTCTTGCAGCACTGACCTTGTCCGATCCTACCAGTTCCTGTGCCTTATCCGCCATCATCCGGGCCGAGGTCGTGAATCCCTGTTCGATGGACGATCGCGCTGCCAAGAGATAGAGGTCGCGCCGTGCGTCTGGCTCGAGTTCCGACATCATCGCAACCGCGCCGTCAAACCGGGAGGCTTCCTTTCCGAAATCGACCCGCGTGAGCGCTGAAGCCAATCGCTGTCGGAAGTTGCCGGCATAGATCGAATGCCGGTAGCGCCGCAGATAGTCAGTCGCGAGCGACTGGAACTTCGCCATGTTGTTCGTCTGACTTGCCACAAAGACTTGCCTGCGCAGGGCCGCCTCCTCAAGGAGCGTGCCGGGTGCCTGGAGCCGGACAAAATCCAGTAGCTCGTCCGATTTCGCAACGTTCTTCCGGACCATGAGCGCTGCCTGCACGAGTGCCAGCTGCGCCCCGAGGGTGGGCGGAAGGGAATGAGGATCCAGGGACACGAGTGAGTTCTGCGCGGCCTCCTCCCTGCCCTCGACATAGGCGAGCGCGCCCTCGATCAAGGGCCTGTCGTTCTCTGTGATCGCTGCGGAGCCCAGATCCAGGAGCTTTCTCAGGATGCCGGGATTTCCGCCACTCAGGACGAAAGACACTGCCGCTCGGACATTCTTGCCCGACTGCCAGGTTTCGGGTTCCAGATTCATGAATCTGGTGTCCAGAATTTCCAGCAGACCGCGTTGCCCGAGATGGGCCTCCGTGGAGCCTATCGCAATCTGATCCTGCATCAGATGCAGCGTTCGCACGAGCTGCACCGGACTGGGAACCGTCGAGGACGGTGCACTCTGTTCGACTGTCGCCTCGGATAGGGCCACGTTCTCACCCATTGCCGCATCGGCTGCGAAGAGCCAGGAGATCGCAATGAGGGGCAGTGAAAGACGTTTCAACGGGATCACTCCTGCAGAAGGATCTCGACGCGGCGATTCTGATCGGCATTCGGATTATTCGGAACTTTGGGATCCCGATCCGCATGCCCCTCGACCCGCACGATCCTGCGCTCGCTCAGCCCACCTCGAACAAGCATGTACAGCGCCATCTGAGCTCGCGCCTGGGACAGCCGCCAGTTGTCGTAGGTGGCAGACTTGAACGGACGAGCATCCGTATGACCGCGAATCACGATTTTGCCCGGACGGGACTGCAGGATCCTCGCAATCTCGGCCATGGCCCGCACGACCTTTGCATGCGGTTCGGCCGAGCCGACGGCAAACATCGTGAAGTCGAAGTCATCGGTCAGGCTGATCAGAGTTCCCGCGCCGGTCCGGCGAACCTCGATATGCGGCTGCGGTGTCGCATCCTTCGATGGTTGTACGGCCTTGAGGATCTCTCGTTTCAGTTCAGCAGCCTTCATGTCCGCGGCCGTTGCTGCGCTGGCATCGCTATCGGAGGCCTGAGCTCCCGGGTCGGAAGCGGTCCCGTTCGCCTGCATATCGCTTCCCTCGTTTGACGCCGATGGCTTGGCGGTAGTCTTGGAATCAGGGCGGCCGCCCGTGGCGGGCTTCTGGCTCAAAGCCGCAACCGCATCCATGACGGCCTTCGAAGGAGCCGGAGCTGCGGTGCCCGGCTTTGAAGGCGTGTCAGTCTTCAGCTCGTCAACCGGAGCCACTTGCCAGTAGAGCGGGTCGAAGGGATCCCTAAAAGCCTCGCCCGCCTTGAGGCCCGGCACATCGCTCTCGCCCGGGGTGACGTCCGCACCCAGTGTGTCATGGGGGTTCACTTCGACCTCGTCGGCGATCTTGGCAAGAACGGCATAGGGATCCTGGAAGAGCGCGCCCTCTTTGAAGCGGGGCTTTCGCAGCTGGTGCGACTTTCCTCCCGTTCCCTCGCCGCTTCCCCTCTCCTTGCCGTCCTTCGTATTGTCCGTTTCGTTGTCGGGCGGCACAGTCTGCGGATCGTCGAGCCCTTTCTTGTTTGGAGTCGACTGGGCCAGTTGAACGGGATTGAAGTAGTTGGCGACACCGCTTCGCGTCTCCTCGTCGGTCAGGCTGATAAGCCACATCACGAGGAAGAACGCCATCATGGCCGTCATGAAGTCCGCATGAGCGATCTTCCAGGCGCCTCCCTTGACGACATCCTCGCTGTCATCGTTCCGACGAACGATGACGATCTCCTGCTTATCTGAACTCGCCATCGGTCATCAGCTCTCTAACGTCTGGGCCAGCCGCGAGGCCCAGGAACTCAACTGCGTTTGAACGAATGTGTCTTGCGCGGTCGCGCTGACCTCGATTTGGTCGCTCGGAACAAATTCGATCGAGCTTCCATAGCTTTCGAGATGGGGCTTCATGGCGGAAAGGAGATCGTCCGGTCCCGAGATCGTCAAAAGCCTCTCACCTCGCCCGGCGAGCAAGGCTGCGAGCACATCCTTGAACTCGGCGAGAGTCTGCTGGCGATAGGCCTCCGATACGAAGGGCCTGAGGACATTTGCAACCCGCTCCGAGACGCTCAGATCGATGTGGTCGATCGCCTCTGAGATCCGAGCTGACAGCTGCTGAGCCTGCTGCTCCGTCCAGAGGGCTCGCTGAGCGTCCATATGCTCTGCATGGCGGGCCCGCTCGGCCGCGATGGCATCCTCGAGCATCCTGCGGGCCGTCTCTTTCTCCTCGGCTCTGATCCTTGCCTCTACCGATCTCACGAGCTCCGCCTGTCGATCCACAGCGGGCTGCTGCGGTTCGAGAGCCGGTTCGGGCGCTACTTTCGCGGTCCGCAAGAGGCTGATGCCCGAGACGTCGCCGGCGGCCGGACTTGAGAAATCCGCCAAGAGGCTGGCTAGCGTTCCGGCCATTACGCAGCCTCCCGCCCGAGCCATTGTTTGAGAACGGCTGCAGCCTGTTCCTCACTCAGTTCGATGATCTGCTCGAGCTTGCGCTGCGGAGTCCTCGGCATCTCGATGAGATTCTGTTCATCGAGATCGGATGCAATTTGCAGAGCAGTCTCCTTGCTCGCCTCGAGAGCCTCCTCCGCCTCTGCCGCGGCCAGTGCCGCCGCCTGCTCACGCTGGAGCTCGAGTTCGGCTTGGTGACGGGCCATGAGCATGCGAACGGCCGGGCGCAGTCCGAACCAGATCATCATCGCGCACAAGGCCAGGATGGTCAGTGCGTTGACGACCGTCCCGAACTGACGCATCAGGATCTCTGCAAGCGACGGGCCAGGGACGGGCTGAAGCATTCCGCTGTCGTCGACGAAGCTGACGGCAGCAACCTTGATCTGATCGCCGCGAGGTTTGCTGAATCCTGCAGCAGAGGACACGAGCTGCTCGATTTCCGCAACCTTGGCATCCATTTCGGCCGGGGTCGCATTCTCGCCCAGCAGCGATGCGATCCGGGATTTGTTGACCAGGACGGCCACGGACAGGTTCTTGATCTGATATCCGTCGCTGATCGTCTGGATTGTCTTCGAGGAGATCTCGTAGTTCGTCAGCTCTTCGCGGCGCTGGTTGTCTTCGCTCGAGCTGTCGCCCGACTCGCTCCGAACATTCTCTTCGGGAAGATTCTGCTGAACAGTGGTCGGCTTCTGGCCGCTCTTGTTCTGCGAAACTTCCGTCTCCTTGATGGTGCGGGTGGAGCGCTCGACTTTCGACTCCGGATTGAAGATCGTTTCATTCGTGCTGATCTTGTCCGTGCTCAGGCGCGCAGCCACGCTGACTTCGAAGTTGCCGGTCCCGAGGTAGGGAGCCAGGGTGCGACGCACATTGTCCTGGATTTCCAGACCAACGCTCTTCTCGAGGCGAGCCATTTTGCCGGTCGATGCATTGGCCGCATCGTCTCCGGACATCAGGAGAGTCCCCTCCGTGTTCATGACGGTGACCTTGTCGACAGCCATGCCTGGAATGGCGGCGGCGACGAGATGCCTGATCGCCTGAGCCGACGATGCGTCGTCCGCCGGTACGGTCCGGATGACCACGGAGGCGGATGGCGGCTGCTGCTCGCGGCGGAACGAGCCACGATCTGGCAGAACAATATGAACTCGCGCGGCCTTGATACCCTTCATGCCCTGGATCGTGCGGGCAAGCTCTCCTTCAAGGGCTCGCACTTTGGTGACCTCCTGCATGAAGGAGGTCAGCCCGAGCGAGCCGAGGTCGTTGAAGAGCTCGTAACCGGACTTGGTACTGTGCGGCAGCCCTTTCTCGGCCAGCAGCATCCGAGCCTGCGCTGTATTGCCGTAGCTGACGAGGAGAGCCGTTCCATCGGCGCTCACGTCGAAGGGTATACCGGCATCCTTCAGGACAGCTCCCATGCGTCCTACATCCTCACGGTCAAGGCCCGTGTAGAGCGTCTCTTGGGCAGGCCGGCTGAGGTAATAGGTGCCGATACCCACGGACAGGAAAACCGCAAGACCGATTGCGGCTAAGGCAGCCAGGCGACGCGCGCCCAGCAGCATTAAACTACTCCATAATCTTTCGGCGTGTTGACGACCAGGCATAGAGGATCTCGGTACTGATAAGAGGTGTCGAGATCACTTGTGCTTCGTTAACCTTGTGCGAAGGTTGCCAGCCTTGCCTCGCAGCGCGGATTTATGTCCTGCGAAGTCGGGCGGGGATCAGAAATAGGAGCGCACCAAGCCGCTCACGAGGATGTTCCAGCCGTCGATGAGGACAAAGAACAGGATTTTGAACGGAAGAGCCAGAACCGTCGGAGGCATCATCATCATGCCCATCGACATGACCAGTGTTGCTACGATCATGTCGATCACGAGAAACGGCAATGCGATCAGGAAGCCGATCTCGAAACCGCGCCGGAGCTCGGAGATCATGAAAGCGGGAATGAGGATTCGGAGGTCGATCTTCTCACCCTCGGCGGGCTTGGGATAATTGACGGCAGCCAGATCGCTGAACATCTGGAGATCCTTGGGGCGCACATGGGTCAGCATGAAGTCGCGGAAGGGCTCCGTCGTCTTGGTGAATGCCTCCGCTTCCGAGATGCGGTTTTCCGTCAAAGGCCTGACTCCGTCATTCCAGGCCCGGTCGAAGGTCGGCCCCATGACGAAAAAGGTCATGAAGAGGGACAGGCTGATCAGGAATATGTTGGCAGGTGTGCTCTGGAGGCCCAGACCCGAGCGCAGGAACGAGAAGGCGACCACGAACCGGGTGAAGCTGGTCACCATGATCAGCAGACCTGGCGCCAGGGACAGCACGGTCAAGAGGACGACGAGCTGGATGATTCGGCCGCTGACGGCGCCGTCGCCAGGCGGAAGGAGGGCCTCCAGACCTGCGATCTGAGCGTGGGCGCTCGTTGCCGCCAGGAGGAACGTTATGGCGAATATGAAACGACGGAGCATCACTATATCTTTCAGGAAATCAGATGGCAGTCACCCGGGAGCGGGCGAGCGCAGCAATGTCGGCAAATTACTGAACGATCAATGTTTCGAGCACCAGCTCCCGGATGGCTCCCTTCGAACGCAGTCTCGCGCGTTCGTTGAGGTCTTCACGCAGATGGAGAAGACCGCTGGGGCCCTGGATCTGAGCCAATGACATCGTGCGGATATAGGACAACATGTCCTGCCGGGCCTCGGCGACAAGAATATCGGGGTTATGGTCACCGCCCGGCTGGTAGACAATGGACGCCTCGATCCGGACCCAGTCGGTCTCCGAACCGGCGAGGTTGGTGACGACTGGGGCGAGCTTCTTGACTGCGATGTTTCCTGTGTAGGGGCTGACGACTTCCGCCTTGTGCGGCAGGGCCTTATATTTTTCCTCAACCTGCTTTTCGATGCCGGACACCATCACCAAGCCGAATCCGCCACCGATGGCGGCCGACAGGAGCGTCAGGAGGCCGAGCGTCAGGAGCCATCGGAGCGATCCTTCTTTGCTCGGCGCGCTTCCGGAAGGCGCTGGAAGTTCTAGGGCCTTGGCCATTCTTCTCTCGTCTTGATGATCTGTCTAGAAGGGCGCCACGACATCATAGATCTGCTGTCCATAGGCGGGCTGCTGGACTTCCATCAGGCGTCCACGGCCGCCATAGGACACCCGAGCCTCGGCAATCTTGTCGTAGCTGATCGTATTCTTCGGCGAGATGTCTCGCGGGCGCACGATGCCGGCAATGTTCAGGATGCGGAGCTCATAGTTGACGCGCACTTCCTGAGATCCACTGATCACGACATTTCCGTTCGGCAGGACCTCGTTGACGACCGCAGCGACGGAAAGGCGCAGCTTCTCGGACCTGTCGATCGTGCCCTGCCCATTCGACGAGGACGAGGAGTCGACACCGAAATCCCCGGTTCCATCGGCGTTCCATCCCTTGAACGAGAAGGCGTAATCCAGCCCGGCGCTGATCGAGGACTTCCTTGACCGATCGCTCGCATTGTCGAACTCGGCCTTATCGTCGATCTGGATGTTCACCGTGACAATATCGCCGACCTGCCTGGCTCGCGGACTCGTAAAGAGATCCGCGCTGGCATTGCTCCAGGTCGAGTTCGCCGCAGACCTGCCGCCCGCCTTGAACAGATGAGGAAGCGGCTCACGGTCGACCGCGATTCCCGAACCGACGGGTGTCATGACCGGCTCACGTCCAATTTCCTCGGGCCTCGTTGCGCAGGCACCGAGGAAACACAGGCCGACAATCAAGATGATGTGTTTCAATTCTGCCTCACGGTGTTCTTGTCCCGCTTCGGGGCATCGGTGATGACATTAGCCAATTGAGCCGCCCGTCCAGGTTCCATTTCGTTCAGGACGGCGCTTGCCACCCGTGGATTGAGCTTGGCGATGACGGCCGCAGCGATTTCCTCATCCATGTTGGTGAGCTGCAATGCAGCGGCATCGGGGCGCATGCGCGAATAGATCAGGACGATGGTCTCATCGGCCTTCTCTAGAACTTCGTTACGGCGCCTGAGCCACTCTTCGTATTCGGCGCGCTTGGATTCCAGAACCTTGATGCGGCTCTCGATCTCCTTCTCCATGTCGGCGAGCGCCTGCTTCTGAAGTGCAAAGCGAGCGTCCGACGCGGCATCGGCAATGTTGGCGCAGTACTGGTTGTTCTTGGCATTCGGCTTCGCGTCCTGCGCCCAGGCTGCCTGATAGAGTGCTGCTCCGGCGAGCATGCAGGCGGCGAGCGCCATCGGCTGAAACGCCTTGATGATCGTCGATTCGGTCATTGGATCACCAGTTCTGCTTGCAGTGCCCCAGCCGTCTTCACGGCCTGGAGAATAGCGATGACGTCGGAAGGCTTGAGACCCATCTGATTGAGGCCTTTGACGAGAGTCTGCAGATCCGCTCCTCGTACGATGGCAAGGGGCACCCTCTCCTCCGCGGCCGTGATCTGGGTGCGAGGTACGACGACAGTCTGGCCCATCGAGAATGGGTCCGGCTGCGATACCTCCGGAGTTTCCGTCACGCGGATCGTCAAAGCACCATGCGTGATCGCCACTGTGGAGATCTGGACATTCTTTCCGATCACGACCGTTCCGGTCCGTTGATCCACAACGATCCGGGCCGGCGTGTCCGGTCTGATCTCGAGATCCCCCAGTTCAGCAATGAACCGTGTCGCTGCGACGTTCTTCGGCTTCTGCAGTACGACGGTCCGGAAGTCGCGAGGGGACGCGACGCGCGTACCATACCGCTGCTGGGCATATTGGTTGATAGCATCGGTGATGAGAGTCGCGGTCTTGTAATCGGGGTTTTTGAGTTCGAAGGCCATCGGCCCGACAGTGTTGAACCCGCCTTGGACTTCCCGCTCGATCAGGGCGCCGTTCGGGATGCGCCCTGCGGTCGCGACCCCTGAAGTCAGCGTCTCCGCTTGGCCCTGTGCGGAGAAACCGGATACGGCGATGGCTCCTTGGGCGACGGCATAGACCTGTCCGTCTCCACCCTGCAGGGCCGTGAGCATCAGAGTGCCCCCCTTCAGGGACGTTGCATCCCCCATTGATGTAACCGTCACATCAATGCGGGATCCTGCGCCCACGAACGGAGGAAGGTCGGCCGTAACGATGACTGCCGCAACGTTGCGGGTGCGCAGGTTGATATCACGGACATTGACGCCCATCCGGTCCAGCATCGATTGCAGCGATTGTTCCGTGAATTGGGAATTGCGAAGCGTATCGCCGGTGCCCTGGAGACCCATCACGAGGCCATAGCCAATCAGCTGGTTGTCGCGCACGCCCTGAACGGCCGCCACGTCCTTAATGCGCGTCGCAGCGTGGCTCTGGAAGGAGACGAGAACAGCGAGAAGGAAAAGAATCGAGCGTAGCATCATCAAAATCCGATTCGGACTCGACCGTCGGGCTGGACCCGGCCGGTAATGATTCGGCCGCTGTCGACGTTCTTGACCTGGATCGTCTCTCCCAAGGTTCCCGATTGCAGCGGGATCCCGGTTCCCATGATCGCCAGGCCGCCTTCTTCGAAAACGATCTGGGTTTGAACACCCCGTGTTACGAGCTTCGGATCGTCGACGGCATTCATCGGAATAGGCTCCCCAGGGAGAAGAGTTCGGCGGGCCATCTTACCTGCAAGGACCCGGGGAGATTCAATGACGGCCGTCCGATAGCGATAGTTTTCGGGAAACGTTCGATCCTTGAGCATCGACTCGGTGATCGTGTCGCCGGCATAGATCGTGATTGAAGGCACCGGGAGGATACGCTCTTCAGCTAAGGCAGCCCGAGATCCCGCCGAAACCAGGGTGGCTACCGAAAGTGCGATGTGGAAGAGATGCTTCATGAGACTATCACCCGGCCGCCTGTCTTAGCGGATCCCCTTGGAAACCGTCCCCGCCATATCGTCGGCAGCCTGGATCACCTTCGAATTCATTTCGAAGGCGCGCTGGGCCGAGATCAGGTTGGTGATTTCCTTGATGGGATCAACGTTGGAAGCCTCAAGGTAGCCCTGATGGATCTTGCCAAAACCGGGATCGGACGGAATGCCGGTCGCCGGCGCGCCGGACGCCAGGGTCTCGCGATAGTAATTGCTGCCGATCGGCTCCAGGCCGGCGTCGTTGGCAAAGTTCGCAAGCGTCAGCTGACCAAGATTCTGCGGCTGGGCCTGTCCGTCGATCTTAGCGAAGACCTCGCCGGACTCGTTGATGGTGACGTCGAGCGTGTTCGCGGGAATAATGATCGGGGGGTTAAGCGTGTAGCCGTCGAGAGTGACGAGCTGCCCGTCACCGTTCTTGTTGAACGATCCCGCTCGCGTATAGACGATTTCCCCGCTGGGGGCATTGACCTGAAACCAGCCGCGGCCGTTGAGGGCGAGATCAAACTGGTTCGACGTATTCGTCAGCGATCCCTGCCGATGCAGATTACGGATAGCTGCGGTCTTCACGCCAAGGCCCAGCATTGCTCCCTCCGGCACCGGGCTTGAGCCTGCCTGGTTCGGAATGGCTTGGGAACGCTCGGTTTGATAGAGCAGATCCGTAAACTCAGCCCGAGCTCCTTTGAAGGCGGTGGTGTTCACGTTTGAGATATTGTTTGCAATGACTTCGACATTCAGCTGCTGTGCATTCATGCCTGTTGCAGCGATTGCGAGCGCTCTCATCTGAATCTCCTTAAATCGCCATCCGGGCAATTTCTTGATATGCCGCAACCACCTTGTCGCGGATGGCAATGGCCGTCTGAAGGGTCTGCTCGGCCGACATGACGGCTTCAACGACTTGCTGCACCGAGGCTTTGCCTTGGATCCCGGCGATGGATGCGGCCTCGCCAGCCTTCATGGTATCGACCGCCGAGGTCGCCACTTGAGCCATCGTTTCGCTGAAGCTTGCCTGGGACGCGCCTGACACCGCTCCCGCGGCCGGGGGCGCCCCGAAGGTGGGGATCGCAGCGACCGCCGCGGGACGGTCGATCATCGAGGAGATTGAGGAAACTGCACTGACCATATCAGCCTCTCATGAGATCGATTGTTGCAGAGATCATGGCTCTGGCCTGCTTCATCATCTGCAGGTTTGCCTGATAGGATCGATTGGCCTCCCTCATGTCCGCCATCTCGATCAGCATGTTGACGTTGGGCTTTTTGACCATGCCGTTCTCATCCGCAGCTGGGTTGCCCGGATCGTACTCGACCGGAAACGCGGACTCATCCTGCCCCACGTCTTTGACCGTGACCGAGGCCGCTCCAAGAGTGCGGTCGAGTTCGGACTTGAAGGTGATGGTCTTGCGGGTATAGGGATCCGCCCCCGGCGTGCGGCCGGTGGATTGGGCATTCGCGATGTTCTCGGAGATCACACGGAGGCGGGCAGACTGCGCCTCCAGACCCGAGCTCGATAATTTGCCTGATGCAACCAGGGGATCGATCATTACGAAGTCCTCACGCTCGACATCAGCATTCTGTGGAATGACTTGACGATGCTTGTGTTCAGTGAATGCTGCCGATTGACCTCACCGGCCTTGATCAGTTCCTGCTCGACGCTGACGGAATTCTTGGAATAAACCGTGTCCCAGCTGTCGGCCTTCTTGACTTTGCTGGCTTCCGCCTTGGAGGGAGTAAAGCCAATATGACTGGTATTCGTTGCGGCCATCGCCAGTTTGGTTTTATCCAGAACGTCGGCGAACGGCTCGACATCCCTCGCGCGGTAGCCGGGAGTGTTGGCGTTGGCAACGTTTCCGGAAATAGTCGTTTGGCGAGCGGCTAGCCACTGGGCCTGTCGCGATGCCAAGTCGAACAGATAGACAGGTGCCGTCACAGAGGTCTCCAGGCAAGTATTGTAAAGAGGCGTTTAACCTTCCAACCTTGCATGAGGCTGACTTGCCGGCGTGACGACAGTTCCTTGAGTCCATGGTTTCAGTCCGAATTCCGAAGGAGCCGACCATGGCTTCTCAAAGAGTGCGACAACCGAACTGACTGTTGTTGCACGTTGTAACTTTACAACGGAGAGCGGTTCTTGAGACGCCGGCGCGATAATGTCGCAACAGCGTCCTGTGCTTTTTCGATTGCTGATGACGCGGCATTCGTGTCATCGCACCGATGACTTTCATTGCCGAACGGGCATATCACTATTACTAGTCACGGCGCTTCTGCGCCGCTAGACTTCGTTCCTGCATGCAACGCAGCACATGGGTTGGGGGGTAATGACTCATAATTCTGCGTTAACAAGCGGATTCGATACGCGCTCAGGTCGAGAGGTGCGACCGATTGCGGATGCTGATCGCGTGCTGCATTCGATTCGCGACTTTGCTCTGATCACACTGGATATGACAGGGAATATCGTATCCTGGAATCAGGGTGCGGAGCATATCTATGGCTGGGCGTCTCTGGAGGCTCTGGGGCGACACTTTTCGATATTGTACCCGCCCGATGCAGTCAGCCGAGACAAGGCGCTTGAAGGCTTCCGAGTAGCCAAGAAACTCGGACATTATGGAGATCAGGCCCGCTGCACGACCAAGAGAGGTGGCCATCTCCTTTGCAGGATAACCATCGACGCTGTCGAGGACGGATCCGGGAACATATGTAACTATGTCCTGACATCCCGTGATGTCAGCCGCTTCATGGCCGCAGAAGCGGCTCTGAGAACTCAGGAGGAGCGATACCGAGCTCTCATCGAAGCAAGCGCGGCAGTGGTCTGGCGAGCCTCACCAACTGGTTCGATCATTGACGGGGCCTTAGGTTGGGGAGCCCCTGACGGCCAATTCCTGAACGACCTCACGGATTTTGCCTGGCTTGAGAATGTCCACCCTGAGGATCGCGCACGCGTCACGTCGGCTTGGCTGGAGACGCTTGCATCCGAGAAAGCCGGCACGATCGAGTATCGTGTCGGTGAGCCGAACGGCGAGTATCGCTGGGTTCTGACGAGAGCCGTTCCCCTTCGGGATCTCGATGGCGTCGTGCAGGAATGGGTTGGTACGGTCGCTGACATTCATGAACAGAGGGCAGCAGCCGAGCGACTTCGTCGAAGCGAGGAGCAGTATCGGGCTCTGATCGAAGCGAGTGCCGCCATTGTCTGGCGCGCAACGACGGACGGTTTGATCACGAAGGTGTGGGGTTGGGAAGCATTCAGCGGTCAAGCCAAGGGGGATTACACCGGCTACGGGTTCCTGGAGGCCGTCCACCCAGATGATCGGGAGAAGTTGCAAAGCCAATGGCAGGTGGTTCGGACCTCGGACGAGCCACGCGTCTTCGAATATCGTGTTCGACATTCGGATGGGATGTATCGATGGGTGCTGATGAGAGCCGTCCCGCTTCTGAATGAAGATGGACATGTCGTCGAGTGGGTCGGCACGGTTACTGACATCCATGACCAGCGGCTCGCGGAAATGAAGCTTCGCAGCAGCGAGGAACGCTTACGCTTGGCCATTGAAACGACGGCTCTCGGCATCTGGGACCAAGACCTTGTCACCGGCCGGCGTCAATGGACACCGGAGGCGTGCCAGATCTTGGGCTTGCCACCAGATGCCGAAATCACCCGCGACGTTGTTCTCGGCTGTGTTCACCCGGACGACCGCGTGCAAATGGAAACGACTTTCTATGGCAGTGGACCTGACACCAGCTTGACCTATAGCGGCACCTTCCGGGTCATTCGTGCCGATACGGGGAACGAGCGCTGGGTCACAGCCATCGGTCGCACGATGATCGATGAGAATGGCCGGCCTGTTCGTAAGATCGGTACGATCCAGGACATCACGGAGCGCAAGCTTGCGGAGAATGCCCTGCTGTCCAGCGAGGAGCGGCTACGAACGAGAGAGGCTCACCTGAGATCCATTCTTGAGACCGTTCCGGATGCCATGATCGTTGCCGATGAGAGCGGCATCATCCGCTCCTTCAGTGCCACGGCTGTCCGCATGTTTGGCTACCGTCCGGAAGAAGTCATCGGAACAAGTGTCAAATTTTTGATGCCCCTCCCCTACAGGGAGCAGCATGATGGCTACATCCGTCGGTACCGTGATACAGGAGAGCGCCGCATCATCGGGAGCGGCCGTGTGGCCGTGGCTCAGCGAAAGGACGGCTCGACCTTTCCCATGGAAGTTCAGGTTGGCGAGATGGAAGCCGATGGTGAGCGTTTTTTCACGGCCTTCATTCGTGACCTGACCGAGCGCCAAAGGACCGAGACAAGGATGCAGGAACTGCAATCCGAGCTTGCCTATATGTCCCGTTTCACAGCATTGGGTGAGATGGGATCGACGCTGGCCCATGAAATCAATCAACCTCTGACGGCCATCACTAGCTATCTCAAAGGCTGTGGGATGATCCTGAGTAACATCGAGGGCGACAAGGTTGCTCTTGTCCGGCATGCTGTGAATGAAGCGGCCGAAGAGGCTTTACGCGCGGGCGAGGTCATCCGGCAGTTGCGCGAGTTCGTCGCTCGGGGAGGCAGTGAACACCAGATTGAAGGTTTGCAGCGACTTGTCGAGGAAGCCAGCGCCTTGGCTTTGGTGGGAGCCAAGGAGAAGGAGATCAAGGTCGAGTTTGATTTCCCGTCCGAAAACCCGCTGGTCTTCGTGAACCGTGTCCAGATCCAGCAGGTTCTGCTCAATCTCATCCGCAACGCCATTGAAGCGATGCAGGACGTGAGCCTGCGTGAGCTGACGATCAGGGCCAGAGCCCTACACTCCGAATCTCTCGTTCAAATCAGCGTTCAGGACACCGGATCGGGTATTGCGCCGGAGATCTTGAAGAACCTGTTCAAGCCGTTTACGACCACGAAACAGAGTGGCATGGGGGTCGGCCTCTCGATCAGCCGAACGATTGTCGAGTCGCACGGGGGCAAGATCTGGGCGGAATCAACCCCCGGCGAGGGAACAACCTTCCATTTCACTCTTAGAACTGTCGACAAGGAGGACATGGCCAGTGTCGAACACGCCGATCGTGTATGTGGTGGATGATGACGTTGGAGTTCGCAAAGCTCTCTCGTTTCTGCTGGTATCGGCTGGCCTGAACGTTCGTCTTTACGACTCCGCGAAATCGTTTCTCGACGAGGTTCAAGATCCAGGCCGATGCTGTATCGTTACAGATGTTCGGATGCCTGGCGTCGATGGTCTGGAGTTCATCCGGCGTCTCCACAGTCGCGGGCTCAATGTTCCGGTCGTCGTTATGACGGGTCATGCCGACATTCCTCTTGCCGTCGAGGCGATGAAAGCAGGTGCGATCGACTTCCTCGAGAAGCCCTTCCGGGAAGACCGGTTTCTGGAGGTCGTGCGCTTCGCTCTGGTATGCGACGAGAAGAGCGTCCGTAAGAACCAGGAACTGCTTCGGACGCAGGCTCGTCTGCAATCGCTGTCGCAACGGGAGCGCCAGGTGCTCGACGGCCTCGTTGCTGGAAAAGCCAACAAGATGATTGCCCATGAGCTGAACATCAGCATCCGCACCGTGGAAATCCACCGCTCCAATGTGATGTCGAAGATGGAAGCGAAAAGTCTCTCCGAGCTGATCCGCATGGCGCTGTTTCTCGAAGTCGCAACTGGAAACTAGATATCTGCGTCCGGATGAACACGGCAAGCGTCCATCGAGATCCTGGAATCAGCGCAGCGAACAGGCTCTCTCGTCATTGCCCGTTCTTCAGTCCGGTTCCGAATGTCCGGTCGTCGCACAGCAATCGCACTCAGCAAGGTTTTACGATAAGGCTTTGGTATCTGCATGCCTGAAGTTACACGCATTCTGCCGGTTCCTCGCGATCAGGCTGCAGAAGGTTCAGCAAATCCCGGCGACGACATCCAAGTCGTTGCAAATCATAATCGCTGGTCCCGCGCCGTTTATGAGTTCAGAGACGTTTCCAATGACGCGTGGTGCGAGCTCAACTTCCTCATTGCTTGGCATCAGGAAGAAACGAGCAGGGCCGTTCAGGATTTCGCAGCAGTCGGTTTTGATTTCCTGACCGAAGATGGATCGAGCATCGAGTTCGCTTATGTTCCAGGGTTATCAAGAAGCCAGATCGATCCTCACAGCTATCATGTAGCAGGACCAGCGTTCTATGATCGGTCCAGCGAGCATTCTCATTCAGCGCTCGTCGGATTTCGTTTCTTCATCCCAGCACCGGCAAAGCGTCTCACCGTCACGATACGCAGTTGGCGCAACTCGCATCCGTTTACGATCAGCAATCTTCGAATCGAGCAAAAGGCTCAGTCGGCATCTGACAATCAGGAAGCAAATAGCGAAGCTCCTGTCGGCGGCTCGACCGTCCCGGCGTCACGTCGTCCATGGTGGGGCTTAAGCACGACGCCGCGCTGGCAAAGATATGGAATCGTTCCGGGTCACCCGCTTTTCGTGCGGGGGCAACTCGTCAACCATGGCCCGGAAGGCGACGGCGCTCTGGCGCGTGTCGTTTTCCGGGACGCACAGGGGAATGAGTTGAAACCGCCCTACGAGGGAGTTTCATCGTCTTCCATCATTGATGCCTATATCGACATTCCGGTCCATCGGCAGACGAGGCGTTTTACGCTTGAGCTGAATCCTCCTGCTGGAGCGGCCTTGGTCGAACTCGGCTTCCAAGCTTGGAGGGATGAGGCTGCGATCAGCCTCGTAACACCTCTTGAAGTTACAGCAGGTGAAGACCTTCTTCTTGAGAACATTCTTGAGGAAGACAGGTCCGATCCACTCGACTTCCTCGAGGCGGTGCGCAACCGCCTTGGAGGCCTCCCTGGCTTGGAGACCCGCAAAGCGCCCGTGGGGCCAGTCGATTGGTTTGGCGATGCGGAGCGCCTGACCTCGCCAATGACTTTTCACGATCGTCTCAAGGCTGTGCAGCACGGCGAAGAGCCGACGATCATCGACAATCGCCTCGCTCTCGGGGGCCAGGAGCCGTGGCCCATCCCCGACGTTTTCGAGTGGACGGAAGATCCTTATCATTCCTCATCGTGGCGCCTGGAGTTTCAGTCGCTTTCGTGGCTCCTCGATCTTGCCAGGAGTCCGGCAGCGGGTGGATCGACAAGGGGGGTGGATCTCGCACTTGCATGGATACAGTCGAATCCCTGGGGGCATTCGCGAGACCCGTTGAGCACCTATCCCCTCTCGATGGCAACTCGGGCTGAGGTATTCTTGCGGCTGGTCGCATTGGCCCCGGAATCCCGCCGCCGCAAAGGTGACAGGCGACAGAACATTCTCCTCGCAGAAACCATGAGATATGGCTTCGCCCTTTCGGAGATCCTGAGCCAGAACATTTTCCCGGCATCGGATACTCAGCTGCGGACGGCCTGTGCATTGCTTGCCATCGCCGAGGCAACTCCCCTCTTCCCGATGGCTTCATACTGGAAGTCCGTCGCACTTTCACAGCTCCGCAGCGGATTCGATCAACTGATCAACCATGATGGATCATCGATCGAGCAGTCGCTTCATAACCGGCTCGAGATCATGTCTGCCGGATTGCTTCTGGTCGAGAGTCTAAGAAAAATTCCAGAAGGCAAGGAGTTCCAGGACAGCCTTGAAGCCCGATTGAAGCGCGGTCTTAGAACCATCGTCGGCATCACGGATCCGGCCGGCATGCTCCCTCCCCTCGGCGAAGCTCCTCGCGGCTACCATCACGCATCTTGGCTGCGTCGACTGATTTCCAAGTACGGACGATCGCTGCTCTCGGACCCGGAATTGGCAGCAGAGTTATCCTACCCGCCAGGTCCACGGATCTTTGTCGCGGAGGCGGACGGCGTCGTCGTCTTCAGAAATTACGAGCACAAGCCACACTGGAGCTACCTTTGCGCATCATTCGGCGAGCAACGCCACGAGAATGGTCACTTCGATTGCTCGTCCTTTGTCTATGCCGCCCGCGGCGTGCGATGGATTACGGACCCCGGTGGCTCAAGTCACAATCACGCAGGTCCAACACGCCACTACCTCGTGTCGCCGGCAGCTCACAACATCGCAATCCCGGAAGGCTGCAACCAGTCCTCCGGACATGGTTGGGTCGAGTCCAGAACAACATTCGACAACGTGAATGTCATCCGAATCGGTACGAATGTGTTTGGACCAAGGTTCGAGCATACCCGGACCATTATGTGCCTGGATAACCTCGATGCGGTGGCTATCTTCGACCGCTTCCGCAGCTCTGGGGAGAACCTGTCGTTTGACGGGCATTTTCACTTTGCAGAAGGAATCGCGGTTGCACTCGCGAATGCAAACCTGGCGATCGGCTTTCGCGACAAGAGCCGGCTGCGCATGATCCCGCACGAAATCACAGGTCAGCACAGTGGAATGAGGATCCAGAATGGCTGCAACGATCGCCCGAGTTCTCTGCAGGGTTTCCTTTCGCATCCGTCGGGAGGACTTCAACCAGCCAATGTCCTCACCTACAAATTCTCCGGCTCCGGCGAGGTCTGCGGAGGGATGATCCTTACCATCAGCGACCAGGGGCTTCGCCGAATCCTGGATCTGTTGGCTGAGCAGGAAGTCCGCAGCTTGCTCGCGTGACCCTGTGAGGCATGAGGCCAGGCAACCTCTTCATTGCCTCAGTCGCCGAACACCATAGGGCAGCTGGCAATGCCCGGGCTTTGGTGCCCGGGCATCGACCGAGGAACGAGGCTTCGACTAATCGAAGAGTGCGTCGATGGCATCCTGAGACGTCACACCCTTGTCAGTCGCGAGTGCGGGACCGTTCAGTAGAGCTGCCTCTCCCTTTCGGTTCGAGTCGTCTATGGTTTCGACATCCTTGAAGCTTTCGAGACCACCCCAGATGTCAATCATGTGATGGACGCGCTCTTCCACGAATCGCATCGCATTTACGACCTTGCTGATGCGTTGGCCGGTTATGTCCTGGAAATTGCAAGCCTCGAAGATGCTGATGACATGATCCAGGATTTCGCGAGCAATCTCCTGATCGCCGCCACTCAGGCGCGATGACAGGTTGCTGGACAGATCGTCGATTTTCTCGGCGGCCGCGAGAATTGAGTTGGTTGCAGTCTCAGTGCCGAGGACGATCGCACCGAGTTCGTCTGTCACCCTGTTGATCTCTTGGCCTTGTGCACCGGCATAGCGAAGAGTCGCGATTTCCCTCTTGGTACGGTTGATGGCCTCATAGATGGAGTCGAGTTCCACCTTCAGGCGAAGAGCCTCCTGCATGTCCCGCCGATGCTCCTCAAGCAGCGAGGCGGAAATGTCGCGTGCTGGAACGATCGACTCCCTGATCGTGCCGAGCAAACTCATGATTTCGGAATGCCGCTCGTGTACTCCCTCATCGTGAGGCAGCGCACCCATGCTCGCTTCGATACGATAGCTCTTATGTAACTTCATGGCCTTGCTCGTGATCACTTATCCGCCGAACACGGCGCTGATCTTCGTCCGCAGCGTATCCGCGTTGAACGGCTTGACGATGTAATTGTTGACGCCCGCCTTTTTCGCGGCGACGACGTTCTCGGTCTTCGCCTCGGCAGTGACCATGATAAATGGCAACGAGCTTAGCTCTGCATCGGACCGCACCTGTTGAAGCAGTTCGTAGCCCGTCATGGGGGCCATGTTCCAATCCGAGATGACGAGCCCGTATTTCTTGACCCTCAGCTTTTCGAGAGCAGCCTGCCCGTCTGAGGCGTCGTCCACATCGTTGAAACCGATCTGCTTGAGAAGGTTCCGGAGAATTCTGACCATCGTCTGGTAATCGTCGACGACAAGGACAGGAGTAGAAAGGTCGAGACTCACGATATTACATCCTTAGAAAGCGCAGAGACGCGATAGGGTCCCGAAACCGCTCATGCAGCTTCCCGCTCGGTTTCGAACGCCAGAACAGCATCAACATCCAGAACAATCAGGAGCTTGTCGTGCAGCTGATGAACTCCCTGCGATAGACCGACCCAGCCCCGGTCCATGTGAACAGGATTGGGCTGCATCTCGTCTGGATCGAGCTTAAGAACCTCGCCGACCTCGTCCACAAGGAGGCCGTAAGCCTCTCCATGGTTTTCGAGCCCGACCGCCATGCGCCGTTCAACTCCGGTCGAGTCTCCCAGGCCGAGGCGTCGGCGGAGAGAAACCGCAGTCACGACGCGGCCGCGCAGGTTCAAAAGACCTGCGATCTCGCCGGGAGCCAACGGAACAGTCGTCATTTCGCTGACGACGAAAACATCGTGAACACGGCTTATCGGCAGGCCGAGCAGCTGCCCAGCGACCGTGACCGTCACGAATTCCATCTGCTTGGAGGTACTCTTGATTGCACCGGATGCAATTGGGTCAATCGGTTTCATTCTTATGCAGCCTCTTCAAGCGATGCGTTCAGCTCTGCCAGGGCGGAGAGAAGTCCCCGCCTGTCGATTTTCGAAACGATCTCCGAAATGCGCAGTTTCCTCGCCAGGGCGATCTGCTGCGCGTCAGGTTTGACAGTCATCCCGATGACAGGGGTCGAACTGTGATGCGGATCGGCTCGCAGCGAAGCAACCAATGCAAAACCTGAGTGTCCGGAGAGCTCCAGATCGGTCACGATCACATCGACCTGCAACCCGTTCGATAGGAGGCGAACTGCCTCCTGGGCCGTCGAGGCCGTTTGAACCCTGTAGCCTGACGCCTTGAGGACCGGGACAAGCATGTCACGGAAGAACGTCGAGCTGTCGACGAGGAGCAGGGATTTGTCAGGTCCGCCGCGCCGGTCTTTACGGGCCCACGTTTCAAGCACCATCGGGAGGTAATGTGCAATGTTGACGATCTCGGTCGTACGACCACGGACGACAGCGGATCCAACCAGGTCGGACCGCTCAGCAAGCAGTTCCACGTCAAGTTTATCTTCGACGATGTCCACGATCTCGGCGACAGCCAAGCCCATAGAGACCTCGCCATCGGAGAAGACCAGCAGAGATTGCATCCCCTGTCGTTTGATGGCCAGCTCATCATCGCACGAGACCAGCGGCATCAAACGCCCGCGATACTGGACGACCGGGCGCCCGCTGGACCACTCGATGGTCGAGGCGTCAATTTCCTCCAGACGGGTTACGAGAGAGAGCGGAACCGCCTTGAGGCTTTCTCCACCGCCGCGGAAGACAAGCAGACTTGTCAATTCATCCGCCGCCGCGATCGTTTGCTCGAGTCCGGCATCGCTCTGGAACTCATTGCTGTCGGCGCCCGAGCCGACCATCCGTGCGAGACCGTTTGGATCGATGATGAGAACGACGGCGCCATCGCCCAGGATGGTGTTGCCGGAGAAGAGCTGGATATGCCGCAACTTGGACGACATCGGCTTTACGACGATCTCTTCAGTATGGAAGACACCATCGACAAGGATGCCAAAGCGCTGATGGGCGACCTGCGTCACGACGACGAAGCCGTTATTGACGTCCTCGTTTCCGGACAGGCCCATGACCTTCGAGAGCGGAACGATCGGCAAGAGCCGGTCCCGCAGGCGGAGGATCGGAGTCCCGTTGATGCGTTCGATCGAGTGCTCGGACGACGGCGATACTCTGACGAGCTCGGAGACGGCAACCTGGGGGATTGCGAAGCGCTGGTCCTTCGATGCCACGATGAGCGCCGCGACGATGGCCAGAGTTAGCGGAATTTTGATCGTGAATGTTGTCCCGCGTCCCTGCTCGGAACGGATATCGACGGTGCCGCCAATCAGCTCGATGTTCGTCTTGACGACGTCCATGCCAACGCCGCGTCCCGACACAGAGGTGACTTTCGCCGCTGTCGAGAAGCCAGGATGGAAGATGAACTTGGCCACTTGAGCATCGCTCATGCGCTCCACTTCGGAATCGCCGGCGATGCCTCGTTCAACAGCCTTCTTCCGGATGGCGGCAAAGTTCAGGCCCTTGCCGTCATCGGAAATTTCGATCGTGATTGACCCGCCCTCGTGATAGGCATTGAGGCGGATCGTTCCCTTCTCAGGCTTTCCGGCAACTTTTCGATCCGCCGGGCTCTCGATGCCGTGGTCGGCCGAATTGCGGACCATATGGGTGAGAGGATCTTTGATGACCTCGAGCACCTGCCGATCGAGCTCGGTGTCAGCCCCCTGCATCACG
>NZ_JAMXFI010000117.1:0-24960 GCF_025460875.1 Microvirga yunnanensis | reverse complement strand
TGACGCTCGCAGCGACAATCAAGAAAGCGCTTGCATCTCTGTCGCGGGGCGACAATCATCATTCCGCCGCGACAGCCAATCGCCCGATCCTGATCGCCGCGCTCTCAATCCAGATCGTCGCGCTATAGCGCATCATGTTCTTCTCCTCCCACGTTGGCTTGTTCAATTTCCCCGACCTATCAGCCTGAAAACGGCGGGGGGTTGGCGTGGCCCGCAGTTCTGCTACAGGCCCATCTGCTCATATCGCCGATGGGCTGTGGATTTTGGCGCCGGATCGTCACTGATGGCGATGATCTCAGGCCGGCAACTGATCGGGGAGGCCAACTCGTCTCGCCAGATCCAGTAGTAATTCTCAGGCGTCCCGTTGACGGCAACGACCTTATGCCCTCCTGCCGCATCGATGGCGTGGATCGTCACCCGCCCGATCAGGCCGCCCTTAAGGGAGCGCATGTCGGCCACAGCCTCATAGACCGCCTCTTCAACGGACATCCCCATCTTCATGTACAGCACGACGGCCCGGGCGGTGCCTGCACGGATGCTCATCTCGCCAACGCCTGTGCAGGCGCATGCTCCATAGCGCGTGTCGGCATAGGAGCCCGCTCCAATGACTGGGCTGTCACCGAGCCGGCCGGGGTACTTCCACCCCCATCCCGACGTGCTCGTGCCCGCGGCGATGTTGCCAGCCCTGTCCTGACTGATGAAGACCGTAGTGTCGCGTCCGACCTCCGGGTCGATGGCATGCCGGCATAGATCCGCCATCGGCACGTCCGGCCAGCGGTTGCGTTCACCCTCGCTGACCTCGTCTTCAAACCAATGGCGCCACGCCGTGCGGGCATGGGGCATCAGAAGTTCCCCCGCCTGCGCGCCGATTTCCGCCGCGAAACGCATGGCCCCTTCTCCGACCAGAAGTTCATGGGGAAGCCGCTCAAGAACCTGCCGCGCCACACTCACGGGATGAAGGAAGCCCTGCAGGGCACCGACCGCGCCCGTCCGGAGGGACGTACCGTCCATCACTGACGCATCAAGCTCGACCTCGCCCAGCAGATTGGGCCATCCCCCACGACCAACGGTCCGCACCGCCTCGTCAGCTTCGACGAGGCGGACGCCCGCTTCGATGGCATCCAGGCTAGCAACACCCTGCTCCAGCAGTTTCGCGGTGGTCGGAATCCCTGACCCGCCTTCGTTGTTCGTAACAATGATCATTAGCGTCGCATTTCAATTCTGGAAAGGGAGCAGATCGGCCCCACTCCCGGGCGATCAGGCTGAGTGGGAAGCGTCGGAGGACAGGGAGCCAAGATACCTTCAAGAGGGGCATCAATTCTCCGGATTCGTCCAACGTCAACCTGGTCGCTGCAAGTAGCCCAACGCTCAGGCGCCGAAGTCATTGGTGTCATCCCGAACCTCCTAGAGAATAACGAGTTATGCATATGAGAATACAGAGTACAAGTCATATTCATAAGTGCATAATATGTCTCTAATCAGGACCGGAGCCTTGTGTAGTGGACAGAGATCAGTGATGCCCATTGGGCCGGCTGCGCGAGGGTTGAGGATTCGCCATGATTGATTTCCGCCACATCGATGCCTTCAGAGCGGTGATGAAGTCCGAAAACATGATCCAGGCAGCCAGGATGATCGGTGCATCACAACCTGGCATCAGCAGGTTGATCGCCGACCTTGAGCGGCTGAGCGGCGTAAAGCTCTTCGACCGCACGCGAGCAAAGCTCAACCCGACCCCGGAGGCCTATGCGCTTTTTGACGAGGTCGAGCGCCGCTATGCAGGCTTGAACGCAATCCGTGAGTTCGCCCAATGCCTGAGGGAGAACGCGTCCTCCCCTGTCCGTTTTGGGACGGTCATGTCATTCGGTATCGGGTTTGCGGGCCGGGCGATTGCGGCGTTCCGGGCAGCCCAGCCTCAAGCTCGGATCTCCCACCTGACCGGTTCATCCGCCTTGATCGCTGCTCAAGTTGCCGCTAGAACCTGCGACATCGGGCTGGTGACGGACAACGCTGATGTGTCGACAGTATCCAGTTCGATGTTTGCCGTGATGGATCTGGTCTGCGCCGTTCCGAGCGACAGTGCGTTGGCAAGGTCGCGGACAATCACAGCCAAGATGTTGATGGGGCAGAACATCATAGCCTACCCACGGGAGGACATGATCCGTTGGGGTCTGGCAAGCCTTCTGGAGGAAGTCGGGGCCGGTCATCAGGGGGGCCCGGTCGAGACGCCATACTCCGCAAGCATCTGTGCCTTCGTCCGGGAGGGGATTGGCATCGGTTTTGTTCATCCGGCTGCAGCTTACGACTTCCTCGGCAGTGGGATCGCTCTCAGGAGGTTTGAGCGATCGTTGCCGGTTCGGACCTTGCTTATCAAGGGCATCGGCACACCCCTGTCCGCTACGGCTGACCAACTCGGCGGGATCCTAGCGGAGACGCTCAAATCGACGGAGAAAGCCGTCAGCAAGGCTCTAATGCAATAGCATCGTCACGGCTCACCCTAACGAGACTTGCTTTGTGCTCCTATCGATAGAGCATTTGAAGAAACGTGCCGAACTGACCGAGCGGCGCCCGATCCAGGCTACGCATGGGCCAGTCGCGCATTAGCGCCGGGCCGAGATCGGAAACACATGTCAGGCGATGTCTTCCCAAAGGTCGGTTAATAGGTATTTGAGCCCGCTATCGCGGACGACAAAAGCGATGGTTCCACCAACCTCCTTCTCCTGCAGCAGCTTGATAGCCGCGGCCAAGTTCGCCCCAGCGGAGTAGCCGCCGAAAATACCTTCGACCCGAGCTAAAAGATGCGCATAGTGCCGTGCCTCGTTGCTGCCGATGGTCAGGTAGCCTGCCAACGGAGCCCCGGAGAGGCGGGTGAGATCAGCTATCGGGTAGCCCCCTCCCTGCACGGGGTGGTCGGGACGGCTAACATCGCCTCCAGCCAGCGCTTCGGCGCCCTCGGGTTCGACCGCATAGCACCGTACCCCACGCGGCGTCAGAGCCCGCGCCACCCCGCCGAGTGTGCCGCCTGAACCAGCAAAATCGCAGAAAGCTGTTATGGTCCCTGCCGATCGCATCCACAATTCGGCCGCGGTCCCGCTTCATGGGCCGCTGGATTGCCAGGGTGCCGAAACTGGTCGGCGCGGAAGGCATCACGGATCGCCGTGATCCGTTGTGCTTCAGCCTCGACAAGTGATAGATCCGCCCCCGTAACCTGCCCTGGGGTACCACCAGGGGCCTGTGGTACCAGCACAACCTCGGCACCAGGCGCAGCCATCATCCGAGCGCGTTCGCGCGAGTTTCCTGCACGCATGACTGCGATGAAAGGATGCCCCAGGACACTGCAGCAGATCGCCAGCCCTGGAGCGCTGAGGGCCAGAGCCCCTACCGCTGAAAATTCTTTGTGTCGCCAAAGGCCGTAGATGGCCAGTATGGCTGCACCAGCGGCGGCAAGGCTGCCGAGCAGGATCATTGGAGATGCCTATCCCATGAATCCTCCGACTGTGAGGAAACATGAGAGTGCGCTCAATCCAAGTGCGCACGACGTTGCAGCGGATGACTCTCGCTCCATGGTGGCCCCTTTCGCGTTCGTGACGCGGCTCGCTGTCGTAAGGCACGAAGGTCAACCCTTAAGGCAGCGTAACGGTAGTTGTACTGTCACCTTGTGGTGCAGTGTGCTCGCCTTTGGGCTTCGAGCTACGACCGCTTCGGGGATGGAGCTACGGCTACTGTCCTCTCAAGTGCGAAGCATGCAAGAATTTGGCCCCGCGCGAAACGATCGCACGGGGCTTCACTATCGTTTCCGTCCTGCCTTACCAGCCACGGCCATAATACTCACGCCGCTCCCAATACGGCCGCTCATAATGGCGCCGCCACCAGGGTCGCGCCCATGGTGGAGGGCCATCGCCACGGCGCCAGTACGGACGGTCGTAGTAGCCCCGCGGTGGGCCTTCATACCGACGCTCGTAACGTGGCGGATCGTAGTACTGGATGCGCTGCACCGAGGTATCAGAAGCCTCAGGGATAACCGTAGGCCTGGTTAACGGGTTCGCGAAGGCTGTCTGAGCTGCAAAGCCAGCGGCAGCAAGCGCAAGAGCAAAGGCCACTTTCTTCAACATGTTACCCTCCTCAGGGGATGCATGTAGATTGCCCCCTGGGGAGTGAACCCGCTCTGAATGTCAGAATGTCTCGTTGTTCATCTTCCCTGCTTCTTCAGCGCGGCATGTTCAATCCTTGAGGTGAGATAGTCCGAGAGGGGGAGCTACGGCCGCTGTCCTCTCGAGTCCGAAACCTGCAAGAAATCAGCCCCGGTGAGGTGATCACGCGGGGCTTTTCTATTCCGTGAGCGGTTTGTGAACGGATGTCAGCGTCGCCTCGCCATGTAAGCCGCCCAGAAGGACGTGAGGCTGCCAAGCCCAAAGAACCCAATTGTAACGTTCTGAAACGTGGCTCGAATTGCTGGCCTACACATAGCAACGCGAAACAGCCATTTCATAGAAGCTGGGTTGCAGGTGCCGAGATCGGCTAGATAGAGGAATAGGGCAAGGCCCGCGGTTAGGGACCCTATGGCGATAAGCACAATCAGCGGGATATTCGGATAGAGCTCATCGTCTCGCGCCTTCATTCCTTGATCTTCAAGCCAGATCCCAAACCGGGAAGGGAGGTCCCTCCCGGCCTCGTTAACCCAATACGCCAACTCTAGGGCAGCTGCGATCACGAGAGCGAAGACTATAGCCTAAGACAGGTCACCGTCTCTCTGATACTCGTTGAATGCAATGTACAACGCGCCCCCAGCGTATAAGGCTCTATAGAAAATCAAGAACACGATTTACCGCCCCTAAGATGGGCAGCGAACCGCCCACGTGGACGATTAGTCTATGGCTAATCCGAACCCCCGCAAGACCTACACCCGAGATGACGGCGATGTCATGGTCGAAGTCAGCCCGAACCTCTAAGTTGAAGAGGGCATCGCTGAGAGACTAGGGCTGTTGAGGTCGGATCCCTTAGCTGCTGAGCCTAATTGGGCAGAGTATCGTTCGGGTTGACTGAGACGTCGGTGACAGTCTCTAGGACTGTTCCCGCTACTATGGGCGGAGTTCCGAGCGAGATGGTGATAGCGGCAGAGCACGCTGGGCAAGCATAGACTGTACCGCTCTGTAGAGCGCCTGAGCTTTCAATGTCGACGCTGTAGCACTTCACGCTCAGTAGTGGTTCTTCGCATTTTGGGCACTTAGCTGACATGGCACACCCTCTGTTACTTAGTTCAAGTGAACCGCAGGAATGCCGTTTGGTCAATCACGTCTATTGCCTACGCCCCAGCCTTATAGAACATCGCCCATAGGCTCGGGCTTCTTAGGTAGAGGTTGACCAAAGTCGTCTGCCCACTCCAAATGTATATCGGGGCAAGTTGAGACCGGCTGTGGAGCATAAAGACGAGACCGACGGAACTCCCGAGTGGGCAAAGCGGATGTTCAAGAGCCTTCGCAAAGCTCGGTGGCGTCTACTCGTTTTCATGTTCTTCATTGGTGTGCCGGCATTCGGCGCATATCGCCTGGTTGAAGCCTTTGTCACTGGTCAGGTGTGGCACGAACGGAGCGATCGCTGGATCAGCTACTCCAGTGATCCTGGAAGGTTCCTGCTGGAGGTCGTGATATGGACAGCCGCCGTCATCGCGCCGGTGCTTTTCCTGATTGCCCGGACAAAGTATCCACAGTGGACGCAGCGCGTCATAGACCATATGCAGCTTCGGTGATCGACTCGGGCTGTTGAGGTAGTGACTTTGAAACTTCGCGCGCGTAAGTCATCATCCCTCTAGAGTAATGTGGGGGCTGTTATGACGTTTCTGTCGCAAATCCGAAACAGGGGCGAGAAAGGAGCAGATGCACCGTACTGCCCTTATGCGGCGAGCAGGTGAAACTGCTCTGCGAGCGACAGCTGCTGACTGCCGATATATTTCGCCTGCTGTTTGCGTAGCATATGAACCAACTCGATGCCACCCAGGAGCACCCAAGCGCTGTCAGCGGACTTGAAGCCGAGCATCGGTCGCACTCGGCGCTTGATCGCGCGGTGATCCTGCTCGATACGGTTGTTGAGGTATTGACTCTGTCGGATCCTGATCGGCTTGAGCCTGCGCCTTGAACAGTCCTGCAGCCGGCTCTCGGCATCACACGAAAGGATGGCTTCCCAGTTGGCCTGGCTGCCGTCAATGACGATCCGCTCGGGCCGGCCGTGGCGCTTGAGAGCCTTGAGCAGGAACTGTCTGGCAGCAGTGAGGTCCCGTCATTCGCTGAACCAGAACTCAACCGTGTCGCCGTTGCTGTCGATCGCCCGGTAAAGGTACATCCAACGACCTCTGACCTTGATATATGTCTCGTCGACGTGCCACTTTCCGGTAATGGCGCGCTTGCGTGCATTGAAGCGCTTCAGAAGTTCGGTCGAGTACCGGGCAACACATCTGTGAATGGTCGCATGGTCGACAGAGATGCCGCGCTCAGCCATCATTTCCTCGAGATTCCGCAGGCTGAGGTTGCTGGCTAAGTACCAGCGGACGCAGAGCAGGATCACCGATCGATCAAAATGTCTGCCCTTGAACATGCCACCCTCCATTCCTGAGCTCAGGGAGGATTAGGTGAAACTCTGAAACAAATCGTTGCGACAGATCCACAGAGCCTCCCTGACCTGCAGATGGGGCAGGGGCCAGCAGTTAAAGGAGATACGCTATGACCAAGCTGAGGGTGTTGCTGACCGGTGCGACGGGATATATCGCGGGGCAGCTGCTGCCAGCGTTCCGCGACCGTTACGATCTTCGGCTCGTTGACACCCGGCGGGAGAATGGGGCCGGCCAGCCCGTCGAGGGGGTCGAGGTACTCGACTTGCTCTCTGCTGGTTCAGGCGAACTGGAGGCCCTCTTCACCGACATCGACGTGGTGGTCCATTGTGCGTACCACCGGCCCGCCGGTTCGGACCCGCAGAGTCAATACGATGGCGAGCGGCGCAACGTGGACATGATGCAGCGGGTGTACCAGACGGCGCTGGACCACGGCGTCCGGCGCGTGGTGGCAGCCAGCACCAACCAAGCGGCAAAGTGGTACGAGCAACCCTTCTTTGCCGGCCTGCGCGATCGCGTCGGACCGGAAGACTATCCTCGGCCGGACAACCTCTACGGCTGGGCCAAGGCCGCCTACGAGGCGCTTGGCTTTCTCTACGCCTGTGGCGGCATGGGCCGGAAGCTTGAGGTGATCCAGTTGCGGATTGTCGTCCCCCGGGAGATCGACGCCGGCCAGTTCGCTGATCTGCCCCGCCACCGCTATGTGCGTGAGCTGGCCGGGTACATCAGCGAGCGCGACCTGCAGCAGCTCTTCTGCAAGTCCGTCGAGGCGCGTCAGGTCGACGACGAACACGGAGTGCCGTTTCACATCTTTTACGGCGTATCCAACAACGCTCGTACGTTCTGGAGCATCACCAATGCCCGCCGGGTGATCGACTATCAGCCTGAGGACAATTCGGAAGTGCGCTTTGCCGCCGATATCGCACAGCTGTTGGGTCAGTAAAACCGGGTGAGTGAACTTCTGCGTTGAACATCGGTTCTGATGCGTGCTGGTACTGACTTCCCGACGGAGGCAGGACCACGAAGGGGATGCCTTCAATCTGGTGGAGAGTGCTTTGCGACCGACCCGGCTAGACTTTGGTTTGCGGGCCATGCCCGTTCCTCCAGGCTGCTCCAATGATGGAATCGTTCCCTCCTCGACTTGGACTCCCGGGGTGGGGCGACGGCTGCCTCGGAGGAGGATCCATGATTCAATCCGGGCAAATGGCGCATCGCCCGGTTTGCTGTTTCACCGAGGTGCTCTACTTCATCGTCGAATTCGCCGGACGTGAGCGCGGGCGCCATCAGTCCGTTTTGCGGCTTCGGAGAGCGGCATCGTGGCATGAGAACGCCCCGTAACTGGGTGCCCTGCCAATTGCTGTCTGAACCTTTGCTCTAACCACTTCGCTCTTGCTGCATGTGCGACTTTAGTCGAGAGGCTTATAAGAGCAGCAAGTGTTGACAACCGAGCAAAGCTGCTAAATCCTTTTAGCTAATACGTTTCACCATGAGGGACCTTCCATGGTCCGGCGCGAAGCAAGCACCGTAGAACGAGGGAGTGCTCCAACCAGCGCCGACGTGGCTCGCCTGGCCGGCGTGTCCCAGGCGACCATCTCTCTCGTGCTCAACGGCCGTGCGAGCAATGTCCGGATCTCCGACGAGACCCGCGACAGGGTCATTTCGGCAGCAGCACAGCTTGGCTACACACCGAACCATGCCGCCCGCAGCCTGCGGCAGCGCAGCACGAAGATCATCACTTTCGTCCTGCCGTCCCTGGACAATCCTTACTATTCAGACGTTATCAGCGCGGCCCAAGTCACCGCGCAGCAGCACGGTTATGCTGTCTCGGTTATCCCGACGAGGGCACGGCCGGGAGAGTTCCACGCGCTGTCCCTCCTTCAGGGCGCCGCCTTTGACGGCATCATCGTGGCAGGCCACGAGAACTGCGCTGCACCCGAGCTCCTGCAACTGGCCGCGCGGGGCGTGGCCGTGGTCGTCCTTCAGCAACATGGCCCAGATCCGGCCATTCACAGCGTCAGCGTGGACCTGGAGGCCGGCGGCTACTTGGCTACCCGACACCTGACCGGGTTAGGCCACCGCCGCATCGCCCACGTCATGGAGGAGTTGCCGCCTTCCGACACCCGACGCGACCGCATCGACGGCTATCGGCGTGCCCTCAGTGAGGCCGGATTGCCCTTCGATCCGTCCTTGGTGGTGATCACGGAGAATTCGATGGCTGGTGGCTGCAAGGCCATCGAGCACCTGCTTTTGAGCCATCGACCTCCAAGCGCAGCCTTCATGTACAACGATCAGATGGCGGTTGGGGCGCTTCACGCCCTGCGCACGCATGGCTTGAGGATCCCGGGCGACTTCGCCGTTGTGGGCTTCGACGGGCTTGCCGTGGGCCAGTTCACGGCACCGCCCCTCACCACCATCGACCATCCGCGTGGGGATCTCGGGCGTCTTGCCGTCGAGACCCTCATCGACGCCATTGAGAAGAGGTCGCCCGAGGCAAGGGAGCGGATGCTCCCGGTCAAACTTCTCATCCGGGAATCGTGCGGGGGAATGGAGGCTTCACTCCACCAATCGTGACAATCCCGATCGGAACGGGTGCCGGGCCTGCGCGACAGAATGCAGCACGGTCATCCGGACAAGCCTCGACAACAGCAAGGAGGAAACGATGACGCATACTTTCGATCGACGGACGGTCCTGAAGGCCGGGCTGGGCGTAGGTGCCGGCCTCATGGCCGGCGGCCGGGTCAGCCCGGTCCGGGCACAATCCCCGGTGAGACTCACAATGGCGGTGTGGGGCGGAAAGGCAGAGATCGACGCCTACAACCAGGTGATCGCCAAGTATCAGGCCATCAATCCGAACGTGACCTTCCGGCTCGACGTGCTGCCGTCCGGGCAGTTCTACCAGCAGATCGACACGAAGCTGGCAGGTCGGCAGGCACCGGACCTCTTCCGTGCCACCTACCAACAGGTGGGCCGTTATGCCATGAACAAGGCGGCCGTCGACCTATCCAAGTACCTCGATGCCGACTACGGTGGCGCCTTCATGCCGTCGGTCTGGAGCGCCGTCAGCTACCAGGGCAAGCCCTATGCCCTTCCGCACCACACGGATACGTTCGCCCTCTTCTACAACATCGACCTTCTGGAGAGGGCCGGGGTGCAGGTGCCGACCAGTTTGGACCAGGCTTGGACCTGGGACCAATTCATTAAAGTGTCCCGTCTCCTCAAAGAGAAGTCCATCGGCTCGTATCCGTTCGCCATGGGGTGG
This sequence comes from Microvirga yunnanensis, assembly GCF_025460875.1. Lineage (NCBI taxonomy): Bacteria > Pseudomonadati > Pseudomonadota > Alphaproteobacteria > Hyphomicrobiales > Methylobacteriaceae > Microvirga > Microvirga yunnanensis. The sequence continues at coordinate 15,103 of NZ_JAMXFI010000117.1, read as the reverse complement.
ACGGCCAATGCCGTCCACCGCTGGATGATCTTCCTGTACCAGCACGGCGGACGGATGCTGAGCGAGGACATGAAGTCGCCCCAGATCAACTCCCCGGCCGGCATCGAGACCATCGCCTGGACCCAGAACTGGTTCAAGGAGGGCCTCGTACCCCCCAGCACGTCCCTGAAGACAGCCGAGCCGTCCCAGAACCTGTTCGCCAACGGCACGATCCCGATGATGCTGAACGGCAACTGGCAGATTCCGTTCGTCGAACAGCAGGCCAAGTTCAGATGGGGCGTCACCTACCTGCCGCGCGACGTCGCCATGGCCGACGATCTGGGCGGCACCTGCATGGCCGTCTCGCGCGACAGCAAGAACCCCGACGTCGCGGCTGACTTCATCAAGTTCATGGTGAATGAGGAGAACATGCGTGACTACGTCAGCTCGGCGCAGTTCCTTCCCGTCCGCAAGTCCCTTGTCGAGAGCGGCGTCAAGTTCCCCCTCCGTAGCGAGGAGATGAAGGTCTTCATCGAGCAGACGAAGACCATCCCGGAGCACCTCGTCAACACGGTCATCATGCCGACGTGGGGCAAGTTCGCATCCAAGCTCGCGGATGAGCTCGACCTTGCCTTCACCTCCGGGCAGTCGCCGGAAGAAACCGCCAAGAACATCGAGGCGCACGTGAAGAGCATCCTGCTTTCGGCGTAGGAGCCAGACGCGAACCCATAATCCCTCGCACGGCGAAAGACATCATGGCTGATTTTTCCATGACCTACCCGCGGGCGCAGAGCGGAACCTCCACCAGCCGGACATCCCGCTGGTGGAGGTCCAAACGGTCCCGCCTGACTCCCTACCTGTTCATCGCGCCGAACCTGCTGCTATTCTCGGTCTTCATCTTCTTCCCCCTCCTGTATGCCGCCTACATCAGCGTGCATCAGTGGTCCCTGATCGACGTGCCGGAATTCACGGGCACCCACAACTACACTCGGCTTTTGAGCGACTTCCAGTTCTGGCAGGCGCTGAAGAACACCGTCATCTATTCGGCGGCAACCGTCCCCACGACCCTCATCTTCGGCCTGTTTCTCGCGATCGGCCTCAATCGGCAACTCGCCGCGCGGACGCTGCTTCGCAGCGTGTACTTCCTGCCGGTCGTGGTCTCGAGCGTTGCAACCGCCCTCATCGCCGCCTGGCTGTTCAACGACAACTACGGCGTCGTCAACGCGGTGCTGAAGCAGGCGGGCGCGGGTCCCGTCGCATGGCTGTCGACCCCGCAATGGGCGTTGCCGTCGATCATCCTGACGACGTTGTGGGTGAGGATCGGGTTCTGCATGGTCGTCTATCTGGCGGCCCTCCAGTCGATCTCGCCGAGCTACTACGAGGCGGCGGTGATCGACGGCGCGTCACGCCCGCAGCAGTTCCTCTACGTCACGTGGCCCTTGCTGCGACCCACCACGTTCCTGCTGTTGATCCTCAACGTGATCTACTCGTTCCAGGTCTTCGACCTGATCTACGTCATGACCGGAGGCGGTCCCGGGTTCTCGACCACGATGATCGTCCAGTACATCTACCGGGCAGCCTTCGCGAATTCCGAGATGGGATACGCGAGCGCGATGGGAATGTTCCTGTTCGTGCTGATCCTCCTCTTCACCCTGGTCCAGTGGCGGATCAATCGCCGGACCGAGCAGTTCGTCTAGGAGAGCGCATAACCATGGTCACGACGACAAGTCCCGTGCGCCGCCGCCTTGAGACCGGCGGGCTCTGGCTCCTCCTAGCTGCCGGTGCGGTGGTCATGTTCTTCCCGATCTACTGGATGTTCGTCACGGCCATCCGCCCGAGGGACCAGGTCTTCAGCGGCGACGTCAACCTGCTGCCGACCGGCTGGGTGTGGAGCAACTTCACCGATGCCATCAATCACATGCCGTTCCTGACCTGGGCCTGGAACTCCACCGTCATCGCCGTCGTGGCGGTGGTGATCACCGTGAGCATCAACCTGCTGTGCGGATACGCCTTCGCCAAGTTCCGCTTCGCGGGCCGCGACATCCTATTCATTGCGGTGCTGAGTGCGTTGATGATCCCGATCCAGGTGATCATCGTGCCGCTGTTCCTCGTTGTCTCCGACCTGGGGCTGCTGAACAGCTACTGGGGCGTGATCCTCCCGCGTGCCGCGGAGGCGTTCGGCATCTTCATGGTGCGCCAGTTCATGGTCAGCATCCCGGACGAACTCCTCGAGGCGGCTCGACTCGACGGGGCCAGCGAGCTGACCATCTTCCTCAAAGTGGTGCTCCCGCTCTCCAAGCCGATCATAGCCGTGCTGATCATCTTCACCTTCATGTGGCGCTGGAACGACTTCGTCCTGCCGCTGGTGATCCTCACCGATCAGGAGATGTACACGGTGCAGGTCGGACTCAACCTCCTAAAGGGTCAGTACAACACGGAATGGACCGAACTCATGGCGATTGCCCTGCTGTCCCTGATTCCCATGCTCGTGATCTTCGTCTTCTTCCAGCGGCAGCTCATCCAGGGCATCGCCGGAACGGGCCTGAAATAGGCTTCAAGCCTTCTCCATCTCAAACCAAGACAGACTGAAAGGACCCCCCATGTTCAAAGTGGCCATGATCGGCGCCGGAAGCGTCGTGTTCGTCAAGAAGCTGATCACGGATATCCTTGGCCTGCCGGCCCTCCGTGACGTCACGATCTCCCTGCACGACATCGACGCCGAGCGCCTGGAGACGGCTGGCATGATGGCACGCTGGACTGCCGGTCAGTTCGGCGCCAACGCCAAGGTCGAGGAGCACCTGGACAGGCGCGCCGCTCTCGACGGAGCCGACTTCGTCATCAACATGGTCCAGATTGGCATGCACGAAGCGACGCTTCTCGACTTCGAGATTCCCCGCAAGTACGGCCTCAAGCAGACGATCGCGGACACGCTCGGCATCGGCGGCATCTTTCGGGGCCTTCGCACGATCCCGTTCATGGTCGACCTGGTTGGCGATATGCGGGAGCTCTGCCCCGACGCCTTGCTCCTCAACTACACGAACCCGATGAGCATCCTGACTCAGGCCGTCTACGAGGCGTTCCCCGAGCAGAAGGTGGTTGGCCTCTGCCACAACGTGCAGAACACCGCCGAGGATCTGGCAGACTACCTCGGCGTTCCGGTCGAGAGACTGTCGTACGACTGCGCGGGCATCAACCACCAGACCTGGTTCCTCAAGCTGCGCATCGATGGCGAGGACGCCTATCCGCGGCTGTGGCAGGCTATGGAGGATCCAGAAATCTTCGCCAAGGACAAGGTCCGGTTCGAGCTGATGCGCTCCTTCGGCTGGTTCGTCAGCGAGTCGAGCGAGCACAATGCGGAGTACACCCCCTACTTCCTGAAGCGGGATGACACCATCGCCGAGTACGACGTGCCAGTGGACGAATACATCCGCCGCAGCGAGCGCAATCTCTGCCGTTACCGGGACACCCGAAAACAGCTAATGTCCGGCGAAGGGTTCCCGCTCGAGCGCAGCGTCGAGTACGGATCCCAGATCATCCATGCTATGGTCACCGGTACCCCCGAGGTGATCTACGGCAACGTGAGGAATACCAAGCTCATTGAGAACCTGCCGGAGGGCTGCTGCGTCGAGGTGCCGATGATCGTGGACCGCAACGGCCTGCGTCCCTGCCATGTCGGCAACCTTCCCCCGGAGCTCGCCGGCTACTGCGCCCCGCATACCTATGTCCAGGACCTGACCGTGAAGGCCGCTCTCCAGGGCAGCCGGGATCGCGTGCACCGTGCGGCGCTGCTCGACCGCCATGCGGCCAGCGTTCTGTCGATCAAGGAGATCCGCGCCATGGTCGACGAACTGATCGAGGCGCATGGTGATGCCATGCCGGAGGGGATCCGTTCCGCATCGGGTGCGCCAGAGAGGGTGAAGCGCTACGCCTAAACCATGCCTCACTATGCGGCGGGCGATTGCCCAGCCCGCCGCATGCCATCAAGAACGGAGACATTGAAGGTACCGATCGATAGATGATCGACTAGTCAGTACTCCGCCGGGACGCATACATACCTGTTGTTCTGAATTCCGTTGGACTGGTGTTAAATACCCGGCGAAATGCTTTGGCGAAATAGTTTGGATCATCAAAGCCACAAGCCGTCGCAATCTGCTTCACAGATATGTCACCCTCAAGGATGAGCTTCGTAGCGAGTGTCATTCGTTCGTTCAGCACGAACTCCCCGGGCGACAAACCTTCTCTCAATGTAAAGGAACGCGTGAAGTGAGCCCTGCTGAGCCCTGCAATCTCAATCAGTTCTTCGGTGTTGCTGCCTGAGCGGCCCGTTAAAATGGGTCCGTTATGCCGTTTTCAAGTTGCCGCAACGGTGCCCCATGATCCATGCCGCTTCTACTGCAATGGTCAGGATAGGGCAGGAGGTAGTGAACTGCCTACTGGACATTCACGACAGCAGGAGAGGGGGAGGACAGATCAGAAGCGAAAAGCGGACCTTATACAGATTCCAAGGTCTATAGACTTTGGCATCGTTGTGGACGGTATTCCGCTGATCCGATGCGTATAGTGCCAGATGCCTTCGATACCACCTCCTTGATGAAGAGGTCGACGAAGACCTCTGCTGGCTTCGACAACGGCAGATCTGTTAGGGATATAATCCCATACTCAGATGTACGAGCGGGGCGAAAAGGGCGCATCTCGATTCCAGGGGAGCGGAAGAAGCTTGCGATTAGCGCCGGAACGACAGCCACTCCGAGGCCGGCTGCGGCACAGGCGCAGGCCGCCTCAACGGAATGAACCTCGATCCTGCAATAATGGGGGGCCTTGGCTTCGCGGAGCTCGTACTCGAGCTCATGCCGTGCGCTTCTCTGTCGGCCGAGCAATATTAGATCGTTTCGCGCCAGATCCTTCAGCTGGACCTGCTCCTTCGATGCGAGCGGATGTCCCGGCGCCATCACACAGGTGGTCTCTCCCTGAAGGATCGGGCGCACGTTGAAACCATGATCTTCGGTCGGCAGGCGTACAAAGCCCAAGTCCGCGCTGCGGGCCCGGACCATCTGCTCGACCGCACCGTAGGGTCCTGAGAGCGTCTCGACGACGGCCTTTGGGTAGAGGTTGAAGTATTGCGAGAGGACCTGGGGCAGGATGCTGGTGGTGATACTGTGCGGAAAGGCGACACGCAGAAGCGTATCCCCTGCCGCTCCGGCCCTGATGTCGGCAGCCTTCCGCTTCACCCGTGCAAGGACCTCCGTAAGCTCTTCCACTTCCGGCACGAGAGCTTTGGCCTCCGGTCTGGGAATGAGGCGTCCCTTGTCCCGGATGAAGAGTTCGAAGCCGATTTCGGCCTCAAGGGTCGTCAGATGCCGACTGATGGCGGATTGCGAGATCCCCAGAGTTGTCGATGCGCCGACCGTCGAGCCGGTCGCAATGATCGCCTTCAAGACTTCAAGTTGCTTCAGATTCATGGCCTAGACACGCTTCGGACGCTACACGCTTCCGGAAATTTCATTGCCCTATCACATTTCCTCATACTATTGCGCGCTTTCCTCAGGGGTGCCTAACTGCCGCCACTATCCGAATGAAAGCGTCTTCATGCAACGTTGTCTGCGGAATCCTTCGAAACTCTGTATGGGCCGATCGTTAGAGCCGCGCCTGAGGGAGCCTCGTTGATGAGCGTCTTCATCGTCCGGCGCCTTTCGCAGAGCCTCCTAGTTCTTTTCATCACGTCGATCATCGTTTTCGCAGGGATCTACGCAATCGGCAATCCGGTCGATATCCTGATCGCCGGAGACGCGACCCCCGCCGAACGGGAACAGGCGATCCGCGCCCTTGGGTTGGATCGGTCGCTCGTCGAACAATATGGCACTTTCGTCTGGAACGCACTTCGGGGCGATCTGGGCCGCTCCTTCGTCTTCAATCAGCCTTCCATCGATCTCATCCTCAGCCGTATGCCGGCGACGCTTGAGCTGGCCTTCGTGGCTCTTGCTCTCTCGCTCGTTCTGGGAATACCACTGGGCCTCTGGGCCGGTCTCCGGCCCGGCACGGCTCTCGACGAGACCGTCATGACAGGATCGATCCTCGGTTTCAGCCTGCCGAATTTTTGGCAGGGGATGATGCTGATCATGATCTTCTCCGTCTGGCTCGGGTGGCTGCCATCGACCGGGCGCGGAGAGGTCGGATACTTCTTGGGAATCCCAACCAGTCTCGTGACTTGGTCCGGCCTGTCCCATCTCATTCTGCCGGCACTCAACCTTGCCCTGTTCAACATCTCTCTCGTCATCCGTCTCACCCGAAGCGGCGTGCGAGAGACGATGCCTCTCGATTTCGTGAAGTTCGCCAGAGCCAAGGGTGTCTCCGAGGGCCGGATCGTATCAGTGCATGTTCTCAAGAACATCCTGATCCCCATCGTTACCGTCGTCGGCGTCGAGTTCGGCAGCCTCATCGCATTCGCGATCGTGACCGAGACGATCTTCGCGTGGCCGGGAATGGGCAAGCTTCTGATCGACTCCATCATGCGCCTCGACCGACCAGTCGTCGTCGCTTACCTGCTCGTGGTCGTGACCTTGTTTATCGTCATCAACTTCGTGGTCGACATCCTCTATTCCCTGCTCGATCCGCGCATCCGGCTGGGGAGCGCGTCATGACGGCCATTGCTCTCCGAAAGCCGAGCACGGACACGCTCCTTGGGCGTGCCCTCAACGGCCTCCTCAAGAGCCCGAAGGCGACCATTGCGGCGATCGTCTTTCTGCTGCTGCTTCTCACGGCGGTTTTCGGACCGTGGCTTGCGCCGCAGGATCCTTACGACCTGATGCAGATCAGCATCATGGATGCGCGACTCCCTCCTGGGTCGGAAAGCATGTCGGGCGGCATCTACTGGCTCGGCACGGACGGGCAGGGGCGAGACATGCTGTCGGCCATGATCTATGGCCTGCGTACGAGCCTCGCGGTCGGTGTCATGAGCGGTGTCGTGGCCCTTGGGGTCGGGACTGCGCTCGGCCTGATCGCAGCCTATTTCGGCGGCCGCGTCGATGCGCTGATCATGCGCCTCGTCGACCTGATGCTCGGCTTCCCGACCATCCTTGTGGCACTGATGTTGCTTGCAACGATCGGGCAGGGCGTGGGCAAGGTCATGTTCGCCCTCGTGCTGGTGCAATGGGCGCTATTCGCCCGTGCGGTTCGCAGCGCGGCTCTGGTCGAAAAGGGCAAGGAATATGTCGAGGCGGCGGCCTGCCTGGATCTGAGCACGACACGCATCCTCTTCGGTCACCTACTCCCGAACTGCCTGCCACCGCTCATCGTGATCGGAACACTGCAGGTAGCTAATGCGATTTCGGCGGAAGCGACCTTGAGCTTCCTCGGAATCGGATTGCCGATCACCGAGCCGTCCCTCGGCCTCCTCATCGCCAACGGCTACGAGGTTTTGATGTCGGGACAGTACTGGATCAGTGTCTATCCCGGTCTTCTGCTGGTCCTCCTCGTCTTCAGCATCAATATCGTCGGCGATCGCCTGCGCGAGGTGCTGAACCCGCGGCTCGCGCAGTGAGGGAGAGCGTCATGAGCCATCCAACTCTCATGGTCGAGGATCTCCAGACCAATTTCTTCACCGAGAAGGGTGTCGTCAAATCCGTCGACGGAGTGAGCTTCGAGGTCCGCCGCGGAGAGGTGCTCGGGCTTGTCGGGGAATCCGGATCGGGCAAGTCGATCACCGGCTTCTCGATTCTCGGGCTGGTCGACTCTCCGGGGCGGGTCGTCGGCGGGCGGATTCTCTTCCAGGGACAAGATCTCGTGGGGCTGCCCGCCCATGAGATGAGGAAGATACGCGGCCGGCGGATCGCGATGATCTTTCAGGATCCCATGATGACGCTCAACCCGGTGCTCAGCGTCGGCACGCAAATGGTCGAAGCCGTGCTCGCACATGAGAAGGTAAGCGTTAGCGACGCGCGAGCAAGAGCCCGCGATACCCTCGGCATGGTCGGAATCCCGTCGCCGGACGAACGGCTCGCCGCCTATCCTCATCAATTCTCCGGGGGCATGCGTCAGCGCGTGGCCATCGCCATTGCCCTTCTGCATCGTCCCGATCTCATCATCGCCGATGAGCCGACGACTGCACTCGACGTGACCATCCAGTCGCAGATCCTCGCCCAGATCCAGAAATTGTCGAAGGATCTCGGCATGGCGCTCGTGTGGATCAGTCATGATCTGGGAGTGGTCGCTGGCCTCGCTCACCGGATAGCCGTGATGTATGCCGGCCGCATCGTCGAGATGGGACCGACTGACGACGTCCTCGACCGTCCCGTCCATCCGTACACGATTGGACTTCTGCAGTCGGTCGCGGCCAATGTACCCCGCGGCGCACCTCTTCAGGCCATACCCGGCATGGCGCCGTCTCCGCTGAGCCGACCCTCCGGTTGCGCCTTCCGCACGCGTTGCGCCTTCGCCACATCGATCTGCGAGACGGAGCCGCGACTCGAAAATTCCGGAAACGTTGCCTGGCGCTGCTTCCATCCCCAGGCGAGGAGAGCCGCATGACGCCTCTGATCGAAGCCGTTCAGGTCTCGAAGCGGTTCGTTCGGGACCTGGACTACGCCGAGCGGCTCGTGCGCCTTTTGGGTGCGGATCTCAAGCCGCAGGTCGTGCATGCCGTCGATATGATCGATCTGAAGATCATGCCCGGCGAGGTCGTCGGCCTCGTGGGAGAATCCGGCTGCGGCAAGTCGACCCTGGGCCGGATGCTTGCAGGCATCATGCCCCAGAGTGAGGGGGAGATCCTCTGGAACGGCCAGGACCGCCGCAAGCTCGCCCAGCGGGATGCTCGGTCAGCGAAGCTTTCTGCCCAGATGATCTTCCAGGACCCGATGTCGTCGCTCAATCCGCGCAAACGCGTGATCGACATCATCGGCGAGGCCCCCATCGCCCACGGCATCGTCTCCCGGCGCGAGAAGGATTCCTATGTGACCGGCCTCATGGAACGTGTCGGGCTCGACCCCGCCTATCGTGAGCGGTATCCCCACCAGTTCTCTGGCGGTCAGCGGCAGAGGATCGGCATCGCCCGGGCTCTCGCGGTCAAGCCGCAATTCATCGTGTGCGACGAGCCCGTCGCGGCGCTCGACGTCTCGATCCAGGCGCAGATCATCAATCTGTTCATGGATCTCAAGCGCGATCTCGGTCTCACCTACCTTTTCATCAGCCACGATATCGGCGTGGTGAAGCACATCAGCGATCGCGTCGCTATCATGTATCTGGGCCGCATTGTCGAGAGCGCTCCGGCCGAGGAATTCTTCACCCGGCCCAATCACCCCTATACCGCCGCGCTTCTCGACGAGGTGCCCAGCATCGCCAACCGTCGGCGCGTCTTCTCGCCCATCAGAGGGGAGATCCCGTCCCCGCTCTCGCCCCCCAGCGGCTGCCATTTCCATCCCCGGTGCCCGCACGCCTTTGAACGGTGCTACAAGGAAGCGCCGAAGCTGCGGGAGATCGCACCGGGCCATATCAGCGCCTGCCATCTCAACGACGCCCAATTCACCAACAGACGGCCGGAAATCGCGGCCGCATCCTGACCCAGAAGGGAGAACCATATGAAACCGCTTCAACATCTGAAAAGCCTGGGCGCCACGGTGTCGCTGGCCGGGCTTCTCGCCTTGGCGCCGGCCTATGCGGCGGATCTCATCATCGGCAGCTCGACCGAGCCCTCGGCGCTCGATCCTCACTTCTCCCGGACCGGCAACAACCAGAACATCGCCGCTCAGATCTTCGACCGGCTTATCTCGCCCGATCCGAACCTGCAGGTGACGCCCGCTCTGGCGGAATCCTGGCAGAATGTCGATCCGACCACTTGGCGGATCAAGCTGCGGTCCGGCGTCACATTTCAGGACGGCTCTCCGCTCACGGCCGAGGACGTAATCTTCTCGCTCAATCGGGTGAAGGACATTCCCAACAGCCCGGCACCCTTCACAGGCAATATCGGCTCCATCGCCAGCATGACGATCGTCGATCCGCAGACGATCGAGTTCAAGACGAAGAACCCCACGCCCGACTTCATCGAGCAGGTGGGCCTCGTCTATATCGTTCAGAAGAAGCTTGCCGAGGGCAAGACGATCGAGGCGTTCAACGATCGTTCCGCAGCCATCGGCACGGGCCCCTATAAGGTCAAGGAATGGGTGCCCGGCGACCACATCACGCTGGTGCGCAACGACGCTTATTGGGGCAAGAAGCCTGCGTTCGAGAACGTCACCATCAAGTTCATCGCCAATGATGCCGCGCGCGTGGCGGCGTTGCGGTCCGGCTCCGTGGACCTCATCGATGCCGTTCCTCCGGGGGACGTGAAGACCCTGTCGAACGTTAGCAGCGTGAAGCTATGGTCGATTCCCTCGGCCCGAGTCGTGTACCTCGCCCTCGATGCGAGCCGCGATGAAAGCCCATTCGTCGTGGGCTCCGACGGCAAGCCCTTGAATCCGAATCCGCTCAAGGACGTGCGCGTCCGCCAGGCGCTGTCCAAGCTCATCAATCGCCAGCTCATCGTCGACCGCATCCTCGATGATGCCGGCGAGGCGGCAGGGCAGATCGTGCCCGACGGGATCGGCGGCGCCGATCCGTCGCTGAAGGCGCCCGCCGCAGATCCGGAAGGGGCGAAGAAGCTCCTTGCTGATGCCGGATACCCGCAGGGGTTCGGCCTGACTCTCCACACCTCCAACGACCGCTTCCCGGGGGATGCTGAATCCGCCCAGGCTATCGGACAGATGTTCGCCCGGGGTGGCATCAAGGTGAACGGCGTGGTGGCTCAGCCCTACAACGTCTATGCTTCGGCCGCGGGCAAGCAGCAGTTCAGCGCTTTCATCTTCTCGCTAGGAACGACCACGCCGACATCTGCGACCAGCCTCCGCAACCTTCTAATGACCCCGAACAAGGACGCCGGCACGGGATCCTTCAACCGCACGCGCTACTCCAATGAGCAGTTTGACGAGAAGATGAAGGTGGCGACGTCGGAGTTCGATCCGCAGAAGCGCATTGCCCTTCTGCAGGAAGCGACACGGGTCGCGGTGAATGATGTCGGCGTTATTCCGCTGTTCTGGCCGAAGGTGTACTGGGCCTCGAAGGCGAACGTCACGTATACGGCCAATCGCGGCGAAGACTTGATGGCGACCCTTGCGGGAATTGCTCAATGACCTCTCAAGCCGCTCTGCCGCCCGTTGCCTCCACCGCCCATGCGGTGGAGGTCCTCGCCGATGATGTCGTCGTGCATCGGGACGTCATGATCCGCATGCGCGACGGCGTCCGTCTCGCAACGGACGTGTATCGTCCGGCAGTCGGCGGACGGCCTGTCGAGACACCTCTGCCTGTCATCATGGAGCGGACACCCTACGGCAAGACGGAGCGCTCGCGCTCCGAGATCGAGCCCGAGATGAAGCAACCCATGACGCGGGCCGAAGTTGCGATGCATTTCGTGAGGGCGGGTTTCGTGGTGATCTATCAGGATTGCCGTGGACGCTATAATTCGGAAGGGACGTTCACGAAGTATCTATCCGAGGGGCCCGACGGGTACGACACCTGCGCCTGGATCGTCGAGCAACCTTGGTGCGACGGGAAAATCGGCACCATGGGCCTCTCCTATGCGGCGCACGCGCAGGCTGCTCTGGCCTGTCTAAATCCGCCGGGCCTTGCCTGCATGGTTCTCGATTCCGGAGGATTCTCTAGCGCCTATCGCACAGGCATCCGGCAGGGTGGCGCGTTCGAGCTCAAGCAACTCACCTGGGCCTACAATCATGCCAAGGAGAGCCCGGAGGCACAGAACGATCCCCTCATCGTCGAGGCCCTCGAGGCGGAAGACCTCAAGTCCTGGTTCAGCGCCTTGCCATGGTCGGAGGGGCGTTCGCCGGTGCGCTGGGTGCCCGAGTATGAAAGCTATGTTCTCGAGCAGTGGCGCCAGGGCTCTTTCGGCGATTTCTGGAAGAAGGTCGGCATCTATGCGGAGGGGTCTTACGACACGTTTCCGCAGGTGCCGGTGGCTCTTCTGTCGAGTTGGTATGACGCCTATGTCCGCACGACATTCGACAATTACGAGGGCCTGTCGCGGAACGGCAAACGTCCAATCTCGCTGATCATGGGACCGTGGCTGCACGGCAACCGGAACACGACCTCGTCCGGCGACGCCTACTTCGGAGAGAGCGCGACGATTGCCGGTAATGTCACGCCATCCTGGCTGGAGTTCCGCCGGCGGTGGTTCGATCGCTGGCTGAAGGGCATTGAGAACAGCGTCGATCGTGAAGCGCCCGTTCGCCTCTTCCTGATGGGGGGAGGAAAGGGAAGCAAGACCGAGGCGGGCAAGCTCGATCATGGCGGCCGCTGGATAGAGGCCGCATGCTGGCCTTTGCCCGAAACCGAATTCCGGTCCTTCTACATCCACAATAATGGGCAGTTGCGCGAGACGCCGGCGGATGCGGGTGCCGCTTCCCTGAGCTACGACTTCGATCCGTCGGATCCCGTGCCGACCATCGGCGGCGCATTGACGAGCGGTCAGCCGGTCTTCGAAGGCGGGGCGTTCGACCAGCGCGAGGCTGCGCAGTTCTTCGGCTGCCGCCATCCGGGGCTGCCGCTTTCGGCCCGCCGGGATGTCCTCTCGTTCGAGACGCTGCCGTTGGAGCAGGACCTCGCCGTCATCGGTCCCATCTCCGTCGAGCTCTGGGTCTCGTCGGATGCGCTCGATACGGATTTCACCGCAAAGCTGATCGATGTCTATCCGCTCTTGAAGGACTATCCGACCGGCTATGCCATGAATCTGACCGATGGCATCCTGCGATGCCGCTACCGCAAATCGTGGGAGCATCCGGAACTCCTGACGCAGGGAGAGATCTTCCAGATTACGATTGAGGCCTTCGCGACGGCGAATCTCTTCAAGAAGGGACATCGAATCCGGCTCGACATCTCCTCGTCCAACTTTCCGAAGTTCGACGTGAACCCGAACACGGGTGAGCCTGAGGGCAGGGGGCGGACACGCAAAATCGCGCGCAATTCCGTGTATTGCGATGTGATTCACGCCTCGCGCGTCATCCTCCCATGCGTGCCGGTGGAGCACCTTAGAGATCTGCGGAGAACGCCAAGTGAAGAGCCCGGATGGTAGCGCTGCCGAAGCGGCATTGTCAATTTGACCGGATTTGCCCTGCTTTGAGGGATTCTGACCCAAGGTCCAGGACGTACTTTCAATAGCTTAGGTCTGGTCGTTACGCCCTCAACCCGTCCTGATTTGCTCAAGTTGACAATGCCCTGGCGAGAGCTGCACATCGGCGTCTACGCCGAGACTGAACAAATCCTCGCATTGGCGCTGACGCCCCATGATGTCGAAGATGGTACGCAGGTCGAGCCGTGCAACACGGCACCCGCGCCTCCGACACGAACCCTGCTGCCGGATAGATGGAGCCTGACGGGTCGGCCCCAAGGAGCGGCTCGACCTTGGCGCACTGAATTCGCATGGCGCTTCAGATTTCAGGCCGGTAATCAACCTCGTCAATCCAGATAAGCCGGATAACCCACCGGGTGATGCTAGTGACCTGTTGCTTGACAGCCATCCAGTCGTCTGGCACCCGTGCGAAAAATAGTTCTGCCAAACATTTAGAAAATATGCTGAAATCGGAATTAGTCCTCAAGCTGGCCGAGCAGAACCCGCATCTGTATCAGCGAGATATCGAGCACATCGTGAATGCGATTCTCACCACCATTGCTGATGCCCTGGCACGAGGAGACCGGGTGGAACTTCGCGGCTTCGGTACCTTTGTGGTGAAGAAGCGCGATGCCCGCATGGGGCGCAATCCTCGCACGGGTGAGGCTGTTCCTGTCTCAGAGAAGGCTGTCCCTCACTTCAAGACTGGCAAGGAAATGAAGCAGCGTCTCAACCGCCCGCCTGCGAATTCTAGCCCAGAAGGCTCGTCTGCCTGACCTCGTTGGCAAGGAGTGTTCCCTCCTGATGCTGAGCTCTCCCGCGGACCTCGTCCAACTCGTTCCGGAGAGCAAAATGATCATGCGGCTGCCAGGCGCCGCAAGATGCAGCGGCTTCGATCATTCAGTCACTCTCAGCAACATTTTCAATCGCTGCGCAAAGGTCGTAACCGCGGCCGTTAGCTGCGGAATGTCCGCTTCCCCGACGGTCACGACGCCCAAACTTGCCTCGAAGCCGGGTGTTGGGTGTCCCGGGTGATGTAGGGGGCACGCGATCCCTATGGCACCGCGCTGGAGCTGGCCTTGCGTCACGCTGAAGCCGTCAGCCCGTGCCTGCCGTACAGAGTCGGGGTCGCTCGACCGCTCTGGACGACCTGCCAAAATCGCGATCCCCGCCGCACCGAGCACCAAAGGGTGACGACTGCCAACCCGGTAGGTAACCCGCAACAATCCTCCTTCTGGTTCCGCCACCATGACGGCGACGCACTCGTCCCCTTGGGGAACAGAGATGAACGCGGCTGCGCGAGTTTCATTGGCCAACTCTTGCAGGGTTGGCTGGGCGACCGTGCGAAACTGCGGCTCAAAGCGAGAGGCCAGCACCAAGAGCCCTGCGCCTAAGTGGAGCGTCCCTTTAGCACCCCGCGTAATCAGACCATGCGCCTCCAAGGTTGTGACGAGCCGATAGGCAATGGCCCGATGGACGCTGAGTTGCTCCGCGAGCTCTGCAATCGATATGCCGGTTGACTGGTGCGAGACGAGCGTCAGCGCTTGCAGGCCACGATCCAGCGTCTGCAACGTGTTCTGCGCCTTTGCAGCTGGAACGTCGTCCTCACCTGCCAACCTTGGCTGGGTGGCTCCAGTCCTCGGCGCACGTTTAATCCTCGTCATACTGCTATCGACCTCCCACTCGGTCAGGTGCCATTCCCATTTGGAGTATAGGGCTACACCGGTCAGCCGGTTGACTTCATTGGTCTTTCTCGTATCTTTAACATATTTCGGGACAAAATGTGCGATAATAGTAAATCAGAGGGAACGCAATGGCCTCTCAGGTGCTGCAGGATCTGCAATCATCAGCGGCTAGGGCGTGTCATCGCTTGATCCAATCGAGTGTAGCGGCAAGGCAGAGAATGCCCATGAACGATGAGGCGGTCTTTTCGTAGCGAGTTGCAACCGCTCGCCACTCCTTCAACCGGGCCCAGAGCCG
>NZ_JAMXFI010000116.1:0-25300 GCF_025460875.1 Microvirga yunnanensis | reverse complement strand
GCTGAGGCCCGAACGTTCGACGCGCTCTGGCGAGCGCTCGGTGAAATCTGCGACTTGTTCGAGCCACACGAATGCTGGAACTACCTCAAGGCAGCTGGATATGCGTCCGTTTAACCGTCCGAGGCTCTAACCCTCTCATGCGCGTGCGGCCATGAGCCCGAGACGGTCCGGAGCCCATCCATGCCTAGCGCCTCGGACCCGAAAGTGGACCCCCTTTTCATGTCCGATGCTCTCGTCCCCGGCCTCGCGCCGGCCATGCCCCGGCACGGGAGAGCCGCGCTCCCTTCCACGTCATCACCGGGCTTGTCCCGGTGATCCCGCTTGTCTGGAACGCCGCGCCCTTCCGATCGGGATGGCCGGGACAAGCCCGGCCATGACGTGGGGAGGGTCGTGGGAGGGTTTTGTCACCGGCCCTTGCCACCGTCTCCATGTCATCACCGGGCTCGTCCCGGTGATCCCGCTTCTGAGAGGTGCAGCGCATTCCCGATCGGGAGGGTATCATCGCCGGGCGTGTCCCGGTGACCTCGATCGGAAGACCGCCGAGCGCATCCTGCGGACGATGCCTCGCTTCAGGATGTGAGCATCGGATCCGATCCCAAGACTGGACCCACTTTTGGGATCAGTTCCGATGCTCTAGCGACGTGCTGGCTGAGCCGGACGGAGCGGGTCGCTCGGATCGCCGGTCACCTGGGCGCTATAGGAACAATCCAAAGCTGATGAGACCGAGCTTGAGCAGGTGGCCAACCGATCCGAAGTTGAGCTGATAGAGCCGCTTGATCTCTTCGAAGCTCCGGATGCTCGGGCCGGATCGCCGGCGAATGACAGCGTTCATCTGCCGAAACTCATCGCCGGCCCAGGTCTCGACCACGGTTGCGGTCGCCTGATCAAGGGGCATGGTGTCTACCCTCACCGCGACGAGTTCGGGATCGTCGAACGGGCGCCGGACGGCGAGAAGGTCGACCATTTCATCGGCGGCGTAGACATGGGTCACTGGGCTCTCCGACGATCACGCAATCGGAGACCGTGTTTGGACACTCAATTGTGGCAAACCCGTGCTGGATCATCGCTGATACCCATGGGAGGTAGGGCAAGCAGGCGCCTCTATCCGGAAAGGCAGGGCCATCGGGGTGTCATTGCTGCGTCGGAGAGGCCGTCGCGGGCTTCAAGATCGAAGATGCTGCTGGATTCAGAGGCGTGCCATGGTACGGCGGCCGAGCCGGATCGGATGTTCAACGCCCCGCGGGACATCACGGCAAACCGAGCCTGTCGGTCCAGGGACATTCCCTAGGGAGAGGGCTGGGTCGTCACGATCGCGCGGGCTATGGAAGGTCTACCTCTCTCAAGCATCGGTCGTGTCATCGACCTCACGCTCGATGCCTTAGCTTTTGTTCCAAAGCATCTTTTCGCGCAAAACCGGTTCCCACTTTTGCGCCCGATGCTCTAAGCCTTGCAGGTGCCGGATCGGCTCACAATGATCTGCCTCGAACGCCTCGCCGGCCAGCTCCGACCGGCAGGAGCGGGGTCTATTGGCAATTAGTCTCATCCTGGGAATTGTGTGACTTTGGTCACAGAAGAAGTTGTCCGGATGAGCAATGGTCGCCCACGCCTGCCGTCGCGTGCCCAGCAGGACGAGGAGTGTGGGATGACGCAGCCGAACCCGAAAATACCTGTACCCTGCCAGAAGACCGTCAAGGAACACGTGAAGGAGATGTTGAGGAGGATCCCTCGGAAATCCCCGGGAAGGGATGGACACACCGGCGTCAAACCGCGGCGCCGCTGATGGTTCTGGCCAGAAGGGCGACCGCCGCCTGGCCGACGGACATCACGACCGGCGATCGTCCCTGCAGTGTTCCCGATCGGCACTGGGCTCCAGCATCTCCCCATAGAACCTGCGGTCCATGGACCGGCGAGATCTTTGGCTGGTGCTGCCAGAGAGGATCGAACTCTCGACCTCTCCCTTACCAAGGGAGTGCTCTACCACTGAGCTACGGCAGCGCGCCAACGGGGAGGGCCGCTTACTGCCACAGGGCAGCCCTCCATGCAAGCTTGAAAATGATCTTTATTCGGCGGCCTGGACTTTGGGCTCCAGAGGGAGCCTGAGCGCCGTCCAGACCTCCACCAGGGCGGCCGCCAGGGCATCGATGTGGGCGTTCGAGTGAAACGGCCCCGGAGTGATGCGCAGGCGCTCCGTGCCGCGCGGGACGGTGGGGTAGTTGATGGGCTGGATGTAGATGCCGTGCTGCTCCAGCAGGCGGTCCGAGGCCGCCTTGCAGGCTTCCGCATCTCCCACCATGACCGGCACGATATGGGTGACCGTATCGAGGACCGGCAGGCCGGCCCCGGTCAGAACCGCCTTGGTGCGGGCAACTTGGCGCTGCTGCTGCTGGCGCTCGGCGGAGGATTCCTTCAGGTGCCGGATCGACGCGGTGGCCGCCGCCGCCACCGCGGGCGGCAGCGCGGTGGTGAAGATGAAGCCCGGAGCGAAGCTGCGGATGGCGTCCATGACCGCCCGGGTGCCCGTGAGATACCCGCCCATGACCCCGAAAGCCTTGCCCAGGGTGCCTTCGATCACGTCGATCCGGTGCATGGCGCCTTCGCGCTCGGCGATGCCGGCCCCGCGCGGGCCATACATGCCGACCGCATGGACCTCGTCGATATAGGTCATGGCGCCATAGCGTTCAGCCAGGTCACAGATGGCATGGATGGGGGAGATATCCCCATCCATGGAATAGACGCTCTCGAACACGATCAGCTTGGGCCGATCCCCGGCGGCCTGAAGGAGCGCCTCCAGATGCTCGAGATCGTTGTGGCGGAAAATGACCTTGTCGCAGCCGGACTGGCGCACGCCCTCGATCATCGAGTTGTGGTTGAGCGCGTCCGACAGGATCAGGCAGTTCGGGATCAGCTTGGCCAGGGTCGAAATGCCGGTCTGGTTCGACACATAGCCCGAGGTGAAGACCAGGGCCGCCTCCTTGCCGTGCAGGTCGGCGAGCTCGGCCTCGAGCGCCACGATGGGATTGCTGTTGCCGGAGATGTTGCGGGTGCCGCCGGCTCCGGTGCCGAGCCGCCAGGCGGCCTCGACCATGGCGCGGGTGACGTCCCGGTTCTGGCCCATGCCGAGATAATCGTTGGAGCACCAGACGGTGATGGGGCGAGGGCCCTCGGGAGAGTGCCAGATCGCCTGGGGATAACGGCCGGCCAGACGCTCGATGTCGGCAAAAACGCGGTAGCGCCGCTCGGCCTGGAGACGCTCGAGGGCTGATGCGAAGAAGTTTTGGTAATCCATCATCTCACCGGGTGGGCAATACATGCCCGGGGATTGTGGACCTATTATGCCAGACCACATTGATCCGGGTCAAAGTCCTGAGCCGTGATATTGCGGTTGAGCGCCGCTTGCGAAGCCTCTATTTGATAAAGGCGACGATGGGTCGCGTGAACCATGACTGACGTGAAATCGCAAGAGAAAGCTGATCGGCTGAAGGCGGCCCTGAAAGAGAACCTCAAGCGCCGGAAGGCTCAGGCCCGGGGACGTCAGGCTGCGAAACCGTCCGGAAACGAACCCGGGAGCTTGGGCGTTTCCGCTGAGCGCGACAAGCCGTCCGACTAGCTTAGAACACTCAAGGCGCGCATAGCGCATGGCTCGACACGATATTGCAAGGGGAATTCGATGGATCGCATTCGCATCCGGGGCGGCGCGCCTCTCAACGGCTTGATTCCGATTTCAGGTGCCAAGAACGCGGCCCTGCCACTGATGATCGCCAGCCTTCTGACGGAGGAGAACCTGGAACTCGGCAATGTGCCCCGGCTCGCCGACATCTCCTCTCTCCTGCGGATCATGAGCAATTTCGGGGTCGACCACTCGATTGCCGGCCGCCGACCCGGCCAGTCGTCGGAAACGGGCCAGACCATCCGTCTGACCGCCAGGAACATCATCGACACGACGGCTCCCTACGAACTGGTCTCGACCATGCGGGCGAGCTTCTGGGTCATTGCCCCCCTGGTGGCCCGGTTCGGCCATGCCAAGGTGTCCATGCCGGGCGGCTGCGCCATCGGCACCCGGCCGGTCGATCTGCTCATCATGGCTCTCGCCAAGCTGGGCGCGGCCATCGAGATCGAGGGCGGCTATGTGGTGGCGACGGCCCCCAAGGGGCTCATCGGCGCCGAGATCGACTTCCCGAAGGTGACGGTCGGCGGCACGCATGTGGCCCTGATGGCGGCGACGCTCGCTCAAGGCACGACCGTGATCCGGAATGCCGCTCGCGAACCGGAAGTGGTGGACTTGGCCGAATGCCTGATCAAGATGGGAGCCAAAATCCAGGGTGCCGGGACGTCGGAGATCGTCGTGGAAGGCGTGACCAGCCTCGGCGGCGCTTCCCATGACGTCATGCCGGACCGGATCGAGACCGGCACCTACGCCATGGCCGTGGCCATGACGGGCGGCGACCTCGTCCTGGACAACACCCGGCCCGATTATCTCCAGGCCGCCCTCGACGTGCTGGGTCAGGCGGGTGCCGAGGTGTCCCCGACCCATAGCGGCATCCGCATCCGACGCAACGGCAACGGGATCCAGCCGGTGGATGTCACCACCGATCCCTTCCCGGGCTTCCCGACCGATCTTCAGGCCCAGTTCATGGCTCTCATGACCCGGGCGAACGGGACGTCGCGCATCCGCGAGACGATCTTCGAGAACCGCTTCATGCATGTCCAGGAACTCGCCCGTCTGGGCGCCCAGATCCGCCTGGACGGAGACAGCGCCTATGTGGACGGCGTGGCCGGCCTCAAGGGCGCGCCGGTCATGGCGACCGATCTGCGGGCTTCGGTGTCCCTGGTCATTGCGGGACTGGTGGCCGAGGGCGAGACCACGATCAACCGGGTCTATCACCTGGATCGGGGCTTCGAGGCGCTCGAGGCCAAGCTCGCCCGCTGCGGGGCCCAGATCGAGCGCCTGAGGGGCTAGAGCTGCTTCCCCTCACGGGGAATCCTCTCTCTTCTTTGTCGAGCAGCATTTTTTGGCGGTGAACCGGATCCACTTCGCCGAAAAATGCTCCAAGAATCGGGAGAGGCCGGCTGCCCCAGCCGGCCTTTTCCAGAGGAAGGCACGAAGAAGAAGCCGCCCCGTGCAGGTTGCGCTGGGGCCGGGGGCTCTCTACCTAAACCTTAAAGTTCAACAATAGGTTGGTGGCCCATGGACCTCCTGAGACTTGTCGCTTTCGATCCGGAAGATCTCGCCGTCATTTCCGCCCACCTGCAGGATTCTCTGCTGAGGGTGGGCGACATCGCCTATCTGCCCCGGGAACGGCGCTTCGCCATCCAGACGCGCCGCTACGACTGGGAGGCGACCAGCCCCCAGCGCCGGCTGACCTGCATGCATTTCGAGAATGTCACGGGCGTACGGGTCCGCGGCATCGACCAGACCAACAAGGATGCGGTTCTCAACCTTCTCGCCATCGCGTTCGAGGAGACCAACGCTCCGTCGGGCACTGCCACCTTGATCTTTGCGGAAGGCGGGGCCATCCAGGTCGACCTGGAGTGCATCGAAATGCAGATGAAGGATACCGGCCCCGTCTGGGCCGCTGAAAGCCGCCCCTCGCACGAGGAGCCTGTCCAATCGGCGGGGCAGCTGTAATGGCGCAGAGGCTCGATGCGCGGGAGCCATCCTTCCCGCAGGCCTTCGCCGCGCTCCTCTCGGCCAAGCGCGAGGTGTCGGAGGACGTGGATCAGGCCGTTCGCGCTATCATCGAGGAGGTGGTGGTCAAGGGCGACGAGGCCCTGATCGATTTCACCCTTCGCTTCGACGGACTGGCGCTCCAGCCCGAGACCCTGCGCGTCTCGGCGGCCGAGATCGACGCCGCCGAGGCCCAGTGCCCGAAGGAGGCCCTGGACGCCCTGGCGCTGGCGAAGGAGCGCATCGAGACCTACCACCGGGCACAGCGCCCGCAGGACAGCATGTCCACCGACCCGCTCGGGGTCACGCTGGG
This sequence comes from Microvirga yunnanensis, assembly GCF_025460875.1. Lineage (NCBI taxonomy): Bacteria > Pseudomonadati > Pseudomonadota > Alphaproteobacteria > Hyphomicrobiales > Methylobacteriaceae > Microvirga > Microvirga yunnanensis. The sequence goes on along the minus strand of NZ_JAMXFI010000116.1, from coordinate 19,322 downwards.
GTGGCGCTGGACGGCGCTGGAATCGGTCGGCCTCTACGTCCCCGGCGGGCGCGCGAGCTATCCCTCCTCGGTCCTGATGAACGCGGTGCCGGCGAAGGTGGCGGGCGTTCCGCGCATCGCCATGGTGGTGCCGACTCCGAAGGGCGAAACCAATCCGCTCGTCCTCGCGGCCGCGCGCCTCGCCGGTGTCGACGAGGTCTTCCGCATCGGCGGAGCGCAGGCGGTGGCGGCGCTGGCCTACGGGACTGAAACGGTGCGGCCCGTGGCCAAGATCGTCGGTCCCGGCAATGCCTATGTGGCGGCTGCCAAACGCCGCGTCTTCGGTCAGGTCGGCATCGACATGATCGCCGGCCCCTCCGAGGTTCTGATCCTGGCCGATGCCCATGGCAATCCCGACTGGATCGCGGCCGATCTCCTGGCCCAGGCGGAGCACGATCCGGCCGCGCAGTCGATCCTGGTGACGGACAGCCCCGCTCTCGCCGACGCGGTGGAAAAATCCGTCGAACGCCAGCTCCAGACCCTGCCCAAGGCGGAGATCGCCGGAGCGAGCTGGCGCGATTACGGCGCCATCATCCTGATCGACCGCCTGGAGAACGCCATTCCCCTTGTGGACAGGCTTGCCCCCGAACACCTGGAGATCGAGACGGAGAACGCGGAGGAACTGGCCGCCAGGGTTCGCAATGCCGGCTCGATCTTCCTCGGCAGTCATACGCCGGAAGCCATCGGCGATTATGTCGGCGGCCCGAATCATGTGCTGCCCACGGCCCGATCGGCGCGCTTCTCCTCAGGCCTGGGCGTGCTTGACTTCATGAAGCGAACCTCGATCCTGAAATGCGATGCGGAGGCTCTGCGTGCGCTCGGTCCCGCGGCGATCACGCTCGGGCGGTCGGAAGGGCTGGAGGGGCATGCGCGGTCGGTCGCGATCCGCCTGAACCTGTAACGGCGAGGGAACGGGATGGCGAGCGAAGCGAAGGAGCGGACCCGGCTGGTTGCCGTCACCCTCGACGAATCCTCCATCGGCCGCGGCAACCCCGATCAGGAGCACGAGCGGGCCATCGCGATCTACGACATCCTCGAGGAGAACACCTTCGCCCTGCCGAATTATGACGGGGGTCCCTATGCCCTGCGCATTTCTCTCATCGAGAAGAAGCTCTGTTTCGAAGTGACGGCTCAGGACGGTGTGCATCTCGTCTCGCATCACCTGTCCCTGACGCCGTTCCGAAAGGCCATCCGCGACTACGAAATGATCTGCGACAGCTATTATCAGGCCATCCGCTCGGCCTCGCCGGCGCAGATCGAAGCCATCGACATGGGGCGGCGCGGCCTGCACAACGAAGCCGCCGAACTCCTGATGAAGCGTCTCGACGGCAAGCTGATCCTCGATTTCAATACGGCGCGTCGCATCTTCACGTTGATCTTCGCGCTTCACTGGAAGGGCTGACGCTTGGAAGAGCGCTTGGACAAGCCCTTGGACGAGCCCCGTTCGAAACGGATCCATTCCGTTCTGTTCGTCTGCGCCATGAACGCGGTGCGCTCGGTGATGGCCGAGGCGATCGCACGGCACTATTTCGGCAAGTCGATCTATGTACAGTCCGCCGGTGTCCGCAAGAGCGACGCGGATGCCTTCACGGCATCGATCCTGTCCGAGATCGGCATCGACGGCTCCAAGCACAAGCCGCGGACGCTCCAGGAACTGGAAGAGTGGGAGGGTCTCAATTTCGACCTGATCATCTCGCTCTCGCCGGAGGCGCATCACGCGGCGCTGGAGCTGACCCGCACCATCGCGGCCGAGGTGGAATACTGGCCGACCCCGGATCCGACGATCACGCAGGGCTCGCGCGAGCAGGTGCTCGATGCCTATCGCAACATTCGCGACGGATTGATGTACCGCATCCGCCTCCGGCTCAAGCAGGGATCAGCCAAGAATCCTGATGACGGAGAGGGTGCCTAGTCCCACGAGCAGACCCACGATGTCGATCCGCGTCACCGCCATGGCGATGATCGCCGCCGCGAGGGCGACGAGCGCAGGAAAGCCGTTGTCGATGACCACGGGCAGGATCGTCGCCAGGACGATGGAGCCGGGAAGGGCGCGAAGTCCCCGCTCGATGCGCGGCGTCAGGCGAACCCGGCTCATGACAACGACGCCCGCGATGCGGCACAGGTATGTCACGACGGCCATGGACCCGATGGCGAGAACGGAGCCCCAGGGGCTCGCGATGGCGCTGCCGAGCGTGGTCATTCGATCAGCATCCCGGCGGCGACCCCGGCCAACGCGCCCGCGATGATGAAGACATAGCCGGGGACAAGCGCATGGACGATGAGGGAGACGATGCCCGCGACGAGCCAGGGCAGGGCGGGCTTCGCGCCTTTCCACAGGGGAACGAGCATGACGCCGAAGAAGATCGGCATGACCAGATCGAGGCCGAAGCGCCTCGGCTCCGGCACGAGGGCCCCGGCAAAGAATCCCGTGAGCGTCGCGACGAGCCAGACCAGCCAGAGGATGATCCCGCAGCCCAGGAGCACGCCCACATCGCGACCGCCCTCGCCGTGATAGCGGGTGCCGACGAGCCAGCTGGCCTCGGTGAGGAGAAAGAGGTTGAGGGTCGTGCGGGCGAGCGGCTCATCCCTGAGCCAGGGCTGGAGGGTGGCGCCCAGAAGGATCATCCGCGCATTCACGATGGCCGTGACCGTCATGATCGTGAGGATCGTCGACGGCGTCCAGACCTGCTGCCAGATTTCGAGCCCGACCATCTGGGAGGCGCCGGCATAGACGAAAGCGGAGAGGCCCAGAGTCTCGCCGAGCGACAGGCCTTTCTGAGCCGCCGCCGTGCCGAAGGCCACGGCGAACATGATGAAGCCGGGAAAGGCGGGCAGGGCCGCGCGCGCGCCGTGTCGAAGTCCGGCTGTGGAAAAATGAGGGCGGAGAGCGGGAGACATGAGCGAGACGTTCTGTGCCTTCCCGACCCTCCGCCGTCAATCGGGGAATAAAGGGCTCGGATCGATGGTCCGATTCAGCCGACAGCCGCGGTGACGTGCGGCGCGACCTCGAGCCAGCCCTCATAGATCATCTTGAGCGCCACGTAGAGGATGATCGCCAGACCCAGATACGCGATCCAGCGGTAGCGATGGAGCAGGCGGGCGATGTACGAGGCGGCAATGCCCATGAGGGCAACCGACAGAATGAGGCCGAAGGCCAGGATGTAGGGGTGCTCGCGGGCGGCCCCGGCCACGGCCAGGACGTTGTCGAGGGACATGGACACGTCCGCGATGATGATCTGCCAGGCGGCCTGGGCGAAGGTCTTGCGCGGAGCGCCGCCGGCGACGGTGCCGTCCTGGTTGATGTCCCGGCCCTCGAGAGCCTCCTCGGCGGCCTGCTCCTCCTGCTCGTGACCGGCGCGAAGCTCGCGCCACATCTTCCAGCAGACCCACAGGAGGAGAATGCCGCCGGCCAGGAGGAGGCCCACGATCTGGAGAAGCTGGGTGGTGACCAGCGCGAACGCGATGCGCAGAACGGTGGCGGCCAGGACGCCGAGAAGGATCGCCTTGTTGCGTTGTTCCTTCGGAAGGCCGGCGGCCGCAAGGCCGATCACGATGGCATTGTCGCCGGCAAGGGCGAGATCGATGCCGATGACCATCAGGAAGGCGACGACCTCGGGTCCGAAAAACTGCGAGAGATCAAACATGCAGAGCCTCATCTGTCGGGTGAGGGGCAAAGCATGCGAAACGCTCAAAAAGACGCATCTGGCTCTGGCTTGATCCGAAATCCCCGGATCGGAAGCCGAAATGCAGGCAAAACCGTCTGTTTGAACGAACCCAGGCCGCCCTGGTTTTCATCCAGTCCGACATCGCCGCTCCCCAAGGAGCGACCAGAGGGGCCCGGCCTGGCTACAAGGGTCCATCTAGACAAGATAAGGCGGGGGATCAAGTGATCTCCCGAAAACGGCAGGCTACTGTCCAATAGTTCAATAGACGTTTTCTCCCTGGCTGTTCATTCGAGGAGGTCTTGTTGAGAAGCATCCTCGGCAGGACAACGGAAGCTTGATCCAGACTGCGGCCTCGGGCCATATCGGTCTCAATTGCCTTGGACGCAGGCTGCGTCCGTCGGGAGGTCGTCCATGTCTGTTCTCCACGAAGGCTCGGAGCCTTCACGCCACCGCGGGCCCGTGAGGGCTCCGCAAAGCTTGGCCGGTGGTCTTCTTCTCATTGCGCTGGCCGCCCTGGCGCTGTGGCTGACGCGGGATCTCGATCAGGGCACGCTCAATGCCATGGGGCCGGCCATGCTGCCGCGCTGGCTCGCCATCGGGGTCGGCCTGTCGGGCCTGGCGCTGCTCGCCGCCGCCTTCCTCAAGGACGGCGATCTGCTCGAACGCTGGAGCCTGCGCGGCCCGGTCTTCGTGATCGGGGCCATCGTGGCCTTCGCGCTCACCATCCGCGGCTACTCCTTCGGATCGTTCGGCATTCCCGGCCTCGGCCTCCTGGTCGCCGGCCCCCTCGCTATCATCCTGGGCGGCTTCGCCACCCCGGAGGCGCGCCTGCGCGATCTCGTCGTCCTGGCGCTCAGCCTCACGCCCTTCTGCATGGTGCTGTTCGGCGATCTGCTCAACCTGCCGATCCCGGTCTTCCCGCAGGCGCTCACCGGGCTCTTCCCCGCCGATTGGTCGCAGAAGGCGGTGCTGCGGGCCTGTGCCGCCATCATGGCCGTCGCGGCCGTCGTCGTATTCCTCGCAACCCGCAATCGGCGCCGCGGCCCGATCGACGTGGCCGACCATTCCGGGAGGATCTGATGGGTGATTTCTTCTCCAATCTCAGCCTCGGCTTCGGCGTTGCCCTGTCGCTCCAGAACCTCGGGCTCGCCTTTCTCGGCTGCCTCGTCGGCACCCTGATCGGCGTGCTGCCCGGCGTCGGGCCGATCGCCACCATCGCCATGCTGCTGCCGATCACCTTCGGGCTCGACCCGGTCGGTGCGCTGATCATGCTGGCGGGCATCTATTACGGCGCCCAGTATGGGGGCTCGACCACGGCGATCCTGGTCAACATCCCGGGCGAGGCGACGTCGGTCGTGACGGCCCTCGACGGCCACCAGATGGCCCGCCAGGGCCGCGCCGGCGTGGCGCTCGGCATCGCGGCCATCGGGTCGTTCTTCGCCGGCACGGTGGCGACGCTCGTCATCGCGGCGCTCGGCGCCCCGCTCACCGGCCTCGCCCTGGTGTTCGGCCCGACGGAGTACTTCTCGCTCATGGTCATGGGCCTGGTGTTCGCGGTGGTGCTGGCGCGCGGCTCGATCCTGAAGGCGATCGCCATGATCCTGGTCGGCGTGCTGCTCTCCACGGTGGGCACCGATCTGGAGACCGGCGAAGAGCGCATGACCTTCGGGCTGCCGTTCCTGGCCGACGGCATCGACTTCGCCGTGCTGGCCATGGGCATCTTCGGCATCGCCGAGATCATGCGTAACCTCGACCATACCGAGCACCGGGACGTGGTGCGCCAGGCCATCGGCCGCCTGTTGCCGAACAAGGACGACTTCCGGCAATCCTACAAGCCGGTGCTGCGCGGTACCTTCATCGGCGCCATCCTGGGCATCCTGCCGGGCAACGGCGCGGTGCTCGGGCCGTTCGCCTCCTACACGCTGGAGAAGAAGCTCGCCAAGGATCCGCGCCGCTTCGGCCGCGGCGCCATCGAGGGCGTGGCGGGGCCGGAGAGCGCGAACAATGCCGGCGCGCAGACCTCGTTCATTCCGCTCCTGACCCTTGGCATTCCGCCGAACGCCGTGATGGCCCTGATGGTCGGCGCCATGACCATCCACGGCATCATCCCGGGCCCTCAGGTGATGACCAAGAACCCGACCCTGTTCTGGGGCATGATCGCCTCCATGTGGGTCGGCAACCTGATGCTGCTCATCATCAACCTGCCGCTGGTGGGCATGTGGGTGCGGCTCTTGAAGGTGCCGTACCGGCTGATGTTCCCGGCGATCCTGATGTTCTGCGCCATCGGCATCTACTCGATCAACTCGCTGCCGACCGACGTGATGTTCATCGGGCTGTTCGGGTTCGTCGGCTACGTGCTGATCAAGTTCGGGTTCGAACCGGCCCCCATGCTGCTCGGCTTCGTGCTCGGCAAGCTCATGGAGGAGAACCTGCGCCGCGCGCTCATCATCTCGCGCGGGTCGATGGAGACCTTCATCGAGCGGCCGATCAGCGCCGGCCTGCTCGCCGTTGCGGCCATCCTGCTCGTGATCGCCCTCCTGCCGTCCATCCGCAAGGGTCGCGACGAGGTGTTCACGGAGTAGCTTGCCTTCGATCGAGCCTTGCCCACATGTAAGGCCGTAACCAATTCAGGGAGGAAAACTGATGAAGAAGGTTGTACTGGCCCTTGCCGCTGTCGTCGGCTTGGCCGCAACGGGCACCCAGGCCCAAAACTATCCCACGCGCCCGATCACCATGATCGTGCCGTTCGCGGCCGGCGGCCCGACCGACGTGATCGCCCGCATCGTCAGCGACCACATGAGCCGGACGCTCGGCCAGCAGATCGTGATCGAGAACGTGGCGGGTGCCGGCGGCACCACGGGCATCACCCGGGCCGCGCAGTCCCAGCCGGACGGCTACACCATCATGATGGGCCACATGGGCACCCACGGCGCCGCGCCGGCCCTTTACCCGAACCTGAAATACGATCCGACCAAGGACTTCGCGCCCATCGGCGTGGCGGCCGGCACGCCGATCGTGATCGTGGCCCGGAAGGACTTCCCGGCCAATGATCTCAAGGGCTTTCTGGACTATGTGAAGACCAACGGCGACAAGGTGAACATGGCCCATGCGGGCGTGGGCTCGGTCTCCCATTCCACCGGCATCTTCTTCAACTCCGTGGTCAAGGTGAAGCCCACCATGGTGGCCTATCGCGGCACGGGTCCGGCCCTGAACGACCTCATGGGCAACACGGTCGATTTCATGACCGACCAGATCGTCAACGTGGCGCCGCAGATCCAGGGCAACAACATCAAGGCCTATGCCATCGCGACGCCCGAGCGCTCCCCGGTGCTGCCGAACGTGCCGACCACCAAGGAAGCCGGGCTCGAAGGGTATGAGGTCAGCGCCTGGAACGCGGTCTTCGCGCCCAAGGGCACCCCGCCGGACGTGGTCAAGAAGCTCAGCGACGCGCTCATCAAGTCCCTCGAGGACGAGAACACCAAGAAGCGCCTGCTCGACCTCGGCGGCGTGCTGCCGACCGCCTCGGAGCGGACGCCCGAGGGCCTGCAGAAGCTCGTCGAGAGCGAGGTCGCCCGCTGGACCCCGGTCCTCAAGGCCGCCGGCGCCACCGCCGAATAAGCCGGCGAAAGCTTAAGCATTCTGCCCGGCGGGCCTTCGGGCCCGCCGTCCTCATTTCGGGCTCTGACTTCTCGAACAGGGCTTGAAATTGCCCGCCTGGACGATTACACCCTGCCTCACGTGCAGCCGTAGCTCAGTTGGTTAGAGCACCAGATTGTGGATCTGGGGGTCCCCCGTTCGAGCCGGGGCGGCTGTACCACTTCAATCGAAGACTTAGGCCCTCGCAGGTTCGAGGCTTGCTTTCCCGACATGCTGATCGGGAAGCGTATGGGAAGCAGGACCCAGAGAGACCTGCCAAGATACACAGCATCCTGCTCCCATGAGCCGCTCACAATAGCGGTCAGCGCACCCTGCCTGTCGTTCTTGAGATTGCCCGCTTGGACCGGCTGGCCCGCGAGGCTACGGCCCACCCGCTTGCGGTCGCTGGCTGCTATGACTGCTCGGCCATCGCCCAAGCACGGGCACGGCGGGCCAATGGCAGCAAGGCTCCCTGGCAGCAACTCGTCGGCCTGGTTCTTCGCTTCATCTGGGCGCCCGCCACATCCCCGCACCGCGGGAGCACACTAGAACTGTTTCCACTCACGTGGAATCATCTCTCTTCTTTGCCGAGCCGCATTTTTGACGCTGAACCGGATCCACTTCACCGAAAAATGCTCTCATGGCTGAGCACGCCGAGGCACAGGCTCGCGTCGGACAGCCGCTACCGCAATTATGGCCAGCCCCCAAGCCTGTCTGAGGCCAAGGTCGATCGACTCTGCAATCAGTTGTCCGACCTCGAGGACGCCATACTCAAGCAGCCCGCCCGCTCGCTGGATGGCAGTCGGGCCAAGGCCCTGATCGCCGCCCGCGACATGCAGGCTCCGGAGGATCGGGGCTTGCGGACCCGTGAAGTCCTCGGCCGCTTCGTCCAGGTCGCCTGGCTCGTTTGCCCGGTCCTGTTGTCTGCACATGCGTCAGACGAGGGTGGTGTCCTGCAAATGGCTCACCGGACCATGGTTCAACGCCGCCTTCTTTCGCGAGCGGAGTTGGCTTGTTCGTGCTTCGTGCTGCAAGAAGGGACCAAGACGGTGGCAACGGTCCCAGTTCGGGAGAAGCACGGCGGCAAATGCGGTGGTGCCCCGGAAGCGGCTCCGCGTCGGTTCACCATGGAAAGCGACCTGAAGACCGGGGCTGCTCGATGGGGCAGGGACGACGCGAAGACGATCAGGCCCATACCCAAGCCGGGATCGGCGAAGCAACTGCACTGTATTCACGATGAAGATGCATGATCTCGTGACTTTCACTCCCAAGCGAACCTGTTGGGCACAGACTGCATTCTTTGTGTATGTCAGGAGAGGTGGATGACGGTCGCCTATGCCATGAACCGCCTTCTGGAGACCTTAAGTTCCGGAGACCTCAAGTACCTGGAGCCGCACCTTGAGCAGGTGGAGCTGCCACGAGGCATGGAACTTGCCCATCAGGGAGAGGTGCTTCAGTCCGTCTACTTCCCTCAAACCGCTATCGTGTCCCTCGTGCGGGACATGGCCAACGGCCAGATCGTCGAGATGGCTGCGTTCGGCCGTGAGGGCATGGTCGGGCTGTTGTTTATTGGCATTCCGCTCAACTCCGTTGGACGGTATCTTGTCCAAGTTCCAGGTACGGCCTTGCGGATGGATGCCGGCAGGATGCGCAAGGCGGCGGCGGCCCGTACAGGCATTCAGCAGATGCTTCTGAGATACACCGAGTTGTTGATGGCGCTCACTCTACAATCAACAGCATGCAATGCCGCTCATAGCATCGAGGCTCGTTGCTGCCGCTGGATTATTGCCTCAGGTGATCGGACAGGCCGCAACGACGTACCCCTCACGCACGAGTACCTGGCCGAGATGCTCGGCGTTCAGCGGTCATCTGTAAGCGTTGTCATCAAAGGTCTTCACGACAATGGGCTGATCCGACAAAGCCGAGGTAAGATTACCATTCTCGACCGCTCACGGGTCGAGGAAGCGGCATGTGAGTGCTACCCCGTTCTTCGGGCGAAGTACCTACAGCTTCTGCCACTCGCACAAGGAGAGGCAGAGGAATGAACCCCTTGCGGTCTAGTCACCTCTCGCTTGTTAAGAATACTCGAGGCCGTTGAGTGGCCAGTGCTGCGCTCGTCGCCAATGGCAGGCTCCGGTTTTTGTCCTCTCGGTTATAGCCTCTTCCCATCACCCGCTGCCGGCTGCACCGCCTACTCGATGGTGTGCGAAGTGTCGACTTCCCGCGCGTGAGGCTTCGTTCAACTCACGACAAGCGAGTACAGGGTCGAAAGGGCCACAATCACAATGATTGCGGTCAGGGCGATCGCGCTTCCCGGACAACCGGCCCCGAAGTCGTCGCGCGGCATGGGCCTGTCCTAAGACCGGCGGATCGAGGACATGCGAGCCTTGCTCGACTCTTCTGCGGTGTCGAGTTCGGAGCGGTTTCGAACCAACCTTTCCCGCTCTGCCGCCAGGGTGTCCCAGGTTCGAGCCATCTCAAGGAGCTGCTTGTTCTGCTCCCCATCGGGCATCTGCTTGGCGAGCACCCGGCACTCTTCCGCGTGCTTTCTATATTCTGCTGCGGTTTTCATAGGTTGATAGACGCCCCCGAATTGCTGCGGTTGTACGCACCACTGTTATAACGCCCCGGTGATTTGACCAGCACAAACTCCGTAAACGGTTGGGGCCCGCCATTTATTCCCGTTGAAGAATGCCATCCGGGACATCCGGAAAGCTGCTCGCGACCTCAATGGGTCATGGCATCAGGCTTGTCGGCTCGACATCGTAGCCCCATCTGGCGAAGTCCTCGCGTCAATTCCTCCGGATTCTATCGTCCGCTGATAGCCGGTGCGACGTCAGGCGCTCTGGGAAGACTGCGGCTCAACCACCTGAGGCGTGGCCAATTGCCGGATCACGTTGATGATGGTGTCCGGCAAGTAGGGCTTGGCGAGGAAGGCTACTTTCTCCGACAGGTCGTCTGGACCCGGGCGCTCTCGACCAGACGTGACGACGACCCCGACCCCCGGCCAACGCTTCTGAATGGCGCGAGCCAAGTTGAGGCCGTTCATGGACCCTGCTGGCATCTCAATGTCGGTGACGACGACCTGAACGTCGGGACGAGCCTTGAGGACAGTCAAGGCCTCATCGGCATTGACGGCCTCGAAGACCTTGAAGCCGGCCTCGTCCAGGAAGTCGGTCATGAACATGCGTACGAGGGTCTCATCCTCGACCACCAGGACCACCATTCGGGGCTCGGAATCAGACATCGGGCTGGCATCTGCAAATGGTTGATGCAACCTCCAACAAAGCAGATGGGTTGCTGTTCCTAATCCTCATGATCCAGGGCAATGCCGTGTGCGCCGCCGCACCATCTCGCCCGTTCCGCCCAGGCTCCGCGGCAACCGCGGGATGTCATTCCCGCCGGAGAAGCGGGGGGCCACTTTTCACGTCCGATGCTCTAGACGATGACAATGGTCGGGCCGGTCATCGCGGTGCTGCTTAGCGGCTTTATGGTCGAACGGCACTCCTGTTGACCCGAGTGCCTTTTGCACCGGAAGCGCCAGCCATCCTCCCCAGAAAGTGCGGACCGATCCAACGGACAAGCTGCTCGTTCACCGTCCTATGAAGGCACTTTAGAATGCGCACCTTCTCACAGAATTGATACTTGCGAGAAGCAAGTTTTCCTTGCGATCAACTCTCGCGTGGTAGCTCTAAGGCATTAAGGTCACAGTAAAATTGTCATATATGCTGGCGCCACTCTTGAAGTCACAGTGAACAACACTAGGCATTCTTATTTTATAAGAACCGTGAGGATCGACAATAAAGCCAAGCTTGTCGTGTTGTGTCTGAGTCAACTTGTTTGCAGTCAGTATAAGGCCAAGCCCGCGCATCATTGATGTAGAATGACCCACTGGCATGCCCAAGTGTGACCATCTCAGGCATGCGGAAGATTGAGGGAGGCTACCCCATGCCAACGACCCTGAGTTTCGATCCTGGTGACTTCACATTCGCATTTGAACACGATCCAGCGACCGAAAGAGGCTATAACCCGCCAGGAACGACAACCGCTGTCCGCGGCCTGCTGAATGCAGGTTTTGAAACCAACGCGTTTGCTCCTCAAGGCTTGACGTTCAACGCTGTCGGCGACGAAAGATCGTTGGTGTTCGGCACAGCCACCTTGCGTGAGGATTATATCGCTGCGCCCTACCAGCACAATCCAGCCGACCCGGCGGAGCTCAAGCTGACCGTCACGGTCAACGTGGACGGAGTAGCCACTCCGCTCGTCTTTGAGGCGGTGCCGACCGTACAATCCGGCCCGGCAGGCTTTACCTTCAATCCTCCCCTCCCACGCGACCAGCCTGCTCCCACGACGTTGCCGGGATCAACCGGCGATGCCGACGTGGATTTCACCGCGGCATTCGCTCCTGTCTCGTTCGTGGTCAATGGCTTTAAGTTCACCGCCGATATCTCCGACATCGTTTTCACGCAACCGACCGGCCCAGGCGACAGCGGAGCGGGCACCAACACACCTGTGGACGTGGAGAGGGTCTCGTTGACCCTCCGCCTTGACGCACTGCCGGATCCTGACATTCGCGAAGGCAGCAACGCGAACGATACTTTCACGTCCACCGGGGCTGCGGCCATTTTCGTCGGCGCTGGCGGCAATGACGTTCTCACGGGCGCAGGCTTGGCCGACGCGCTCTTTGGGCAGGACGGCAGGGACACGCTCCGAGGCCTGGATGACAATGACTGGCTCAGCGGCGGGCGCGGCAACGACCGATTGAGCGGCGGCGCCGGCAATGACCAGTTACGCGGAGGCTCCGACAATGACCGGTTGAACGGTGACACGGGAGATGATCGCCTGTTTGGAGAGAGCGGCAACGATCGCCTGGATGGCGGCCTCGGCATCGACTTCCTCCGCGGCGGGAGCGGCTTTGACACCTACGCTTTCACGACAGCATTGGGTACTGGGAATGTCGACGAGGTCAGCGGCTTCCAATCGTTCTTTGACACGATTGCGCTGGACAATGCGGTGTTCACGGGATTGTCAGCCGGGACGCTCAGGGGAAACGCATTCCATGTCGGCACGGCCGCCGCCGATAGCAGTGATCGGATCATCTACGATAATGTCACGGGTGCTCTGTATTTCGATCCTGATGGCATCGGAGGCGCTGCACAGGTCCAGTTTGCAACGCTCCTTGGAAGTCCCAACAACGTCAAGGCATCGGACTTCTTCGTGTTCTAAAGGAACGTTGGATAACCCGAGCAGGACCGTCCGCGCTTCGGCCCCGCGCGAACTGGCTTCATAGCCCTTCGGCAATGAAGCGGCTCGATCTCAGTCCCTTGGTTCCCTCCCTTCCTTAGGCGCCTCGGTTCGATGCCGAGGCGCCCTGCCTTGTGGCCCAGGTCCATACACGGCCCTTCACGACTTGGCATTTCCGCCGACGAGGAAATGCCCCAGCCGAGGGAGTCGTGGACCTCGGCCAGGGCACTTGCGAGGGGGAGAGCCCCGCCTTGATCGGGCTGATACGCAACGCGCCCGGTGCCGGCATCCTGAAACGGCCAAGGTTAAATTTCAGTAGCAGCAGGTGCATTCCAACCTGAACGATCTGCGAAATTGCAGGTTGGTTTCCTTCGCGGCTTCCTCAGGATCGGTCTAGAGCTTCGGACCCAAAAGTGGACTTTCACTTTTGGGATCCATCCGATGCTTTCTTCTTGAATGAGAGCATCGGTCAGAACGGACCCAGCGGGCCGCGCCAGCGAAAACCGGATCCACTTTTCACTGGCGTGGCCCTCTGGGTCCGTCCGATGCTCCAGAGGAGCGAGACTGCGTGCGGGGCGGTCCCGAGGGACAGATTGAGCAGGCGAGATGTCTAATTTTCTTGGATCTGTCGTCTATCCGACTGACGCCGAGAGCCAGGGGCGGATAGGCAGGTGATCCCGGCCCCGTAATTAGCAGCGGCGGGCCGCACCTTGGAGCGCCCCTGAGACGGGAGGCGCTCCTTTTTTATCAGTGGCGCTTGCTCATCGGCCTGGCTGGCCGAGGGCCTGCACGCTCTCGGGTCCGGCACCGGATCGATGTGGTCGACCGTCCTGGGCTATCCGGCGCTTACTCGCCGGTCTTCTTCTTGGACGATGCGCGACGCTTGGGCTTCGAATCCTCAGCCGGAGCCGTCGTGGTCTCCTTCGTCGCGGCAACTGCTTTCGCGGCAGTCTTCCTCCGCTGTTGGCCGAGGCCGCTGCTTCTGGCGAGTTCGGAGCGCCTTGCCGCATAGCTCGATGCAACCATCGGGTAATCAGCCGGCAGCCCCCACTTTGCGCGATACTCCTCAGCCGTCAGCCCCAATGTCCTGAGATGGCGCTTGAGCGTCTTGTACTTCTTTCCGTCCTCAAGGCTGATCAGGAAGTCAGGCGTGATGGACTTGCGGATTGAAACGCGCGGCTCTGGCTTTTCGGGCTCGACCTGTCTTAGAGCCGTCAGGCCTTGCAGGGCAGCATGGACGGAAGCAATCACGGTCGGCAAATCGCCTCGATGAACCGAGTTGTTGGCGACGTATGACGAAACGATGTCGGCGGTGATGCTGGCAAGGTCCAGCGGCGGTTCAGGCTGATCCATAACACGTCCAGTAGCAGGGAAGGTCAGGCACGTTCAGTTAGCCAATTACAGCCTCGGGTCAAGCCACTCTTGCCGGATGCGGGAGCAAAGGCTTGATGTTCTCAGTGATGATTGTCGCCAGGGATGACACGGGCACTCAGCCACTTCGGCAAAGGAAGACCAGCCTCGGGGGGAAGGAGAAGGTCCTTTCCTGTCAAGGTTGCCGGCCAAGGTCCGCCCCTTGCAGGTCCGAGCCGCTGTCTCTCGCCAATCCGTCTGTTGGCCCCTCTCGCTCAAGCTGGCCGGACTTTTGTCTCAGGCTGGAGAAGCGCCGGATGTTCCGCTCTGGGCAATCCGCCGCAGCACAAGACGAACCCGGATGGGAGAACGCTCGTCGTCCATCACAATCCTAATCTGTTCCCATGTCCCGGGTCTCCCGGGTGCGAAGGAGTTCGCGATGAATGACTTCGGCAGGGATATTGACCGTGGCTCGTGCCTGCCCTGGGCTTTGCGATATGATGCTTCCCAATCCCTCATGATCACACGCAACCTCGGATGGCGGATCTGGGGACCTTCGTTCGAGCCGGGGCGGCTGTACCATCCCTGCCGATGACTTTGGCACTCGCAGGTTCGGGAGTCCTTCTTCCAGGACCCTTCCATGGAGTGCAGGCCCGAAGCAGCCGAGGGCGGATCGCCGCAATCGAAGAGGCTGCGGGATCGGGCCTGGCCCAGGGGGATGCCGGACGCGGGGGGCGGTCCGGTCAATCGCAGTCGTCGTAATGCCAGTCGGCCCCTGCGGCGCGGTATGGCGGCCCTTCCATCCGCCTGGTCTCGAGAAAGCCGATCAACAGCCGCTGGATCGAAACAAATGAGGATGCTGCCGGTCTCGTGCTCAGTCGCAGCAAGTGGGTCATGGCGAACCCTCCGTCGATGATCTCCCCAGCCGCACGAGCCTCCACCCGAACGCGCAAACCCGCAACCGCATCATAGGGGCTACCTCAGGCGAAAGGCCGGCCCGGGGCCCCTCATCCTGCGGCCTGGCGATCGCGGAGCGTCGATGAGGCGCGTGGAACGGGCTGAAAGGCGAGCGGGTCCATTGGATCGGACCACGGCTTCGCCCTGCTCATCATCTCGAATTCCGGCCCTTTCTATGGCAGAATGGGCTTTCAGGAACAGGAGACGACAATGGATAAGGTCGCAATCGCCTTAGCTATCTCCTTGGTGGCGGCCGGCGCTGAGGCCCAGACACGCCCTTCAACGGTGACCATGCCATGCGGGGCCAGCCGCCAATTGGTGTTCGCGAGAGGCGCCATCGTGCTCGGAACCGGCGGAATGACCTATGATCGGTTCGTTCGCGACGCTACCTTCTGCGACGTGACGGAATATGCCCAGGCGGCCTATGTTCCAAGCATCGAGACGCCCATCTGCTTCGTGGGATATCGATGCAAACAGGGTCCGCGCGATTTGTGGGACGATTGACGCGCATCACCCGCCGCTCCCGTTCGCACCGCATCGATCCGCCACGTTCAGGCCTCGAAAACAGCCGGGACGTTGCGGCGCGGATCCTCTGCGGCTTTCGGGCTGCCGGGGCGGTCGACGGCTCCTCCACTCCTGGAGCGCGGATGGTTCCTGATTCCAAAGCTCCTGCCGTCTCACCAAAGTCGGGGTGATCGCCCTTGCAGAATGTGAAATAGGAGGGTGGCGCGCAGGAGATGTCGGGGCAGCCGGCCTGTCGTCCGAGCAAGGGCATGCCCAGGGGCTTATGATGGATACAGGACAGGCGGCTTCCGAAGCGCGCGGGACGCGGATCGGCGTTCTCTACGCGTTGGCCGCATTCTTCATGTGGGGCTTGGCCGTTCCCCTCCATTTCAAGCTTATCTCGGCTGTTCCCGCCCTTCAGATTCTCGCCCACCGTATTGTCTGGGCGAGCCTGTTTGCCCTTGGCCTCATCCTCGCAGGCCGGCAATGGCGCAAGCTTGTCGAGGCGCTGACCTCCGGCAGCCGGTTGCTGCTCCTGAGCCTTTCGGCCGCCCTGATCGCCGTCAACTGGCTCATCTATATCTGGGCCGTCAATGCCGGACATCTCGTTCAGACGAGCCTCGGATACTTCATCAACCCGCTCCTGAACGTGGTGCTCGGCGTTCTCTTCCTGCGGGAGAGACTCAATCCGGCGCAGATCGGCGCCTGCCTGATCGCCGCCTCGGGCGTGCTCGTCCTTGCGGTCTCGTCGGGCGAGATGCCGTGGGTCGCGCTGGCTCTGGCCTTCAGCTTCGGCTGCTACGGTCTCGTCAGAAAGATCGTGCCGGTCGCGCCGCTCATCGGCTTTTGTGTCGAGTCCCTTCTGCTCACTCCTCTGGCCCTGGGCTACCTGGCCCGGGTTGCCGTGAACGGTGAATCCGCCGCCTTTCGGGGCGACCTGGTTCTGGACGCGCTGCTCGTCCTGACGGGACTGAGCACGGCCTTGCCGCTCATATGGTTCGCCGCGGGCGCGCAGCGGTTGAAGCTCTCCACCATCGGCCTGCTGCAGTACCTGGCCCCTTCGGGCCAGCTCGCACTCGGGGTTCTGGCCTATGGCGAGGCGTTCGGATGGATCGATGCCCTTGCGTTCGGGCTGATCTGGATCGCTCTTGCGCTCTACACCATGAGCGCCCTGAGATCGGCGCCGCCCGTGCCGAACCCGGCGAGCCCGGACGGGGCAACGGGGCCTCGATCCCGGACAGAGGCGTTGTGAGGCCGGATGGACATTTTGACGGCTTGGCCCGATGCTATCCCCAACCGTGGCCGGGCCTGCACGATGCGCTTCAAGGCAGGTCCTGAAGAGGGTGCTTGCCTGCGATGCGTGGGTGTTCCTGCAGCAGAGTGCTGATCGCCATGGTCTGTGGCGCTGTTCTCCTGGTCCTGGGGCCGCTCGGAGCCGAGGCGCAGCCTCAACCGGCCCCTCCTCCTCCACCCCAGGTTCAGCAATTGCTGCAGCTTCTGCAGGATCCCGCCGTTCAGACCTGGATCAATGAGCAGAAGAGGCCTCCCGTCGCCGTGGAGACTCCAGCGGCTGGGCCGACGGCGTCCGAGATCATGATGCAGCGGATCACGGGCCTGCGGGGTCGCTTGGCCGCCCTGGCCGCCGCCGTGCCGCGGCTGCCGGATGAATTCCGGGGAGCCTCCGGCCGCCTTCTCGAAGAACTCCAGGGACGACGGCCCCTGTCAGTCCTCATCCTCATTCTCGGGTTCCTTGCCCTGGGAGCAGGGGCCGAACGGCTCTTCCGACTCGTGACCGGTCCGTCCCGGGGGCGGATCGTGAGCCGCCCGGTGACCACCACCTCCGAACGCCTGCATGCGGTCGTCCTGCGCTTCGCGTTCAATCTCGGCGACCTGGCGATCTTCGCCGCCGGGAGCATCGGGGCGTTCCTGGCCCTCGACTGGCCTGCGCTCCTCCGCCAGGTCGTGGTCGCCTTTCTCGTCGCCGCCGTGATCCTGCGGCTGGCTCTGATCGCGAGCCGTTTCCTGCTCGCGCCCAATCATGCCGGGCCGGCCCATGCCGAGCAGTTCCGGCTGATCCCGATGGATGCGGCGACGGCGCGGTTCTGGCACCGGCATGTTGCCCTGTTCGTCGGCTGGTTCGCCTTCGGATGGGCGACCGTCGATGCGCTCAGGGTTCTGGGCTTCACCCCGGAGGCGCGAGCCGTCATGGCCTATGCCCTCGGCCTCGGGCTCCTGGTCATCGCCATCGAGGTGGTCTGGACCCGCCCCAGGCCGGCCTTCAGCAGGGCCCCGGAGGCGAGTGCGCCGAGGCGGCTGCCGCGCGCGCTCGCAGGCAGCCTGCTGTCCCTGTATTTCGTGCTTGTCTGGGGGTTGTGGGTGGCGGGCCTCATGGGATTCTTCTGGCTGTCCGTCATCGCTCTGGTGCTGCCGCTTGCCATCTCCCTGACCGAGAAGGCCAGCCGCCATGCCCTTCGCCCCCACGCGGAGGGAGAAGCCGCCGCGCATACGGGACTGATGGCCGTCTATCTGGACCGCGGAATCAGAGCCCTCCTCATCGCCGGCGCCGTCCTGCTGCTCGCCGACGCTTGGCATATCGACCTGGTCGAGATGACCAGCCGCGATACGCTGCTGACCCGCCTCGTCCGCGGTGCCCTGAGCGCCATCGTCATCCTGCTCGTCGCCGATCTCGTCTGGCAAGTCGTGAAGACCTTGATCGACAAGCGGCTCGCCCGGGCGCAGTCGCAGACATCCACGGACAGCGAGATCGCTTCGCGTGAGGCGCGGCTCAGAACGCTCCTGCCGATCTTTCGCAACGTGATTTTTGCCGTCCTCGCCGTCGTTGCCGTGCTGATGGTCCTCTCCGCGCTAGGGGTGGAAATCGGACCATTGATCGCAGGCGCCGGGATCGCAGGCGTCGCCGTCGGGTTCGGCGCGCAGACGCTGGTCAAGGACGTGATCAGCGGGGTGTTCTACCTTCTCGACGATGCGTTCCGGGTCGGGGAGTACATCCAGAGCGGCAGCTACAAGGGCACGGTCGAATCCTTTTCCCTCCGCTCGGTCAAGCTGCGCCATCATCGCGGGCCGGTCTACACCGTGCCGTTCGGCGTGCTCGGGGCGGTCGAGAACATGAGCCGCGACTGGGTGATCGACAAGTTCCAGATCAACGTCCCCTACGACACGGATCTGGAGAAGGCGCGAAAGCTCATCAAGAAGATCGGCCAGGATATGGCGGCCGATCCCGAATATGCTCACAACATCATCGAGCCTCTCAAGATGCAGGGCGTCGAGCAATTCGGAGATTTCGCCATCCAGATCCGGTGCAAGATGACGACGCGCCCGGGCGAGCAGTTCGTGATCCGCCGCAAAGCCTTTGCCCGCATCAAGCAGGCCTTCGACGAGAACGGAATCAAGTTCGCCTTCCCGACGGTTCAGGTGGCGGGCGGGGAGACGGCACCGGCCGTGGCCCAGGAGGGGCTCCAGCTCGTCAAGCCGGCGGGTGCTGCGGAGTAAGCGTCTGTCGAGATCCCCCTGAGGCATCGGACCCAAAAGTGGACTTGCCCTTTTGGGATCCATCCGATGCTTTCTTCTTGAATGAGAGCATCGGTCAGAACGGACCCAGCGGGCCGCGCCAGTGAAAAGTGGATCCGGTTTTCGCTGACGCGGCCCTCTGGGTCCGTCCGATGCTCTAAAGCATCGGACCCAAAAGTGGACTTGCACTTTTGGGATCCATCCGATGCTTTCTTCTTGAATGAGAGCATCGGTCAGAACGGAAAACCGGATCCACTTTTCCGTCCGATGCTCTAGTGTTCTGTCACTGACGGGTGATTCCGAAATCTGGTCTGACGTGCGATGCTGCCCGGATGGGCAAGATCGAACGCATTGAGGTTCCCGCCGCCGATCGGCAGCGCCTGGCGACCCTGGTCCGTG